>JAHBAP020000316.1 GCA_018500005.2 Mycobacterium sp.
GTTGCCGGCGGGCTTGTGGGGGAGTGTCCCCGGAGCGGACGCCGACGGTGATCTGCGGGGCGGGTTGGCCCTCCTGTTCGGCCACCCTGGCGATTCCGGCCAACGGCGTGCGCAGGTTGCGCTCGACGTCGATGGCCAGGGCTTTTAGCGGGGACACATAGAGCACCCGGGTTCCGTGTTCACCGACGGAGTGCGCCAGCCGGTCGATGGCCCACAAGAACGCCGCCAACGTCTTGCCCGACCCGGTCGGTGCGACCACCAGGGTGTCGTCCCCGTCGGCGATGGACTCCCAGGCCTCGGCCTGCGCCGGTGTGGGCGCCGGGAAGGTGCCTGCGAACCATCGCTGGGTCAGCGGACTGAACCGGTCGAGGGCGGTCACCCCACCAGCCTGCCAGGGCCCGCAGTTCGACGCAGGTCTGCGCTCAGTCGGTGATCTCTTCGAAGTCGATCCACAGATGCCGCGGACCGCGGAATACCTGGTTGTGCCGGTAGGGCGGCGGGTCCACGACCAACCGGGGTGAGCGCACCCGACGCAGGAAGATCTCCAGGGCGATGTTGATCTCCAGCCGGGCCAGCGGACCGCCGAAGCAGGTGTGGATGCCGCTGCCGAAGCCCAGGTGCTCGTTGTCCTCACGGGTCGGGTCGAAGCGGTCCGGGTCTCCGAACCGGCGCGGATCGCGGTTGGCGGCCCCCCACACCAGGAACACCGCGGAGCCCGCTGGGATACGGGTGCCGCCGATCTCGATGTCGGCGGTTGCCCAGCGGCTGGGAAAGAACTGAACCGCCGACTGCAGGCGGGCGACCTCCTCGATGGTGCGCGGAACCAGATCGGGGTTGTCGCGCACGAGGTTCCAGGAGCCGGGGTTTCGCAGCAGCGTCATGACGCAGTTGCTCAGCGTGTTCACCGTCGAGTCGTGCCCGGCGATCAGCAGCAGCATGGCGTTGCTTGCCGCCACATCGAGTGAGACCGGACCGTCCGGTCCGTCGTTGTCGTGCAGCGCCGCCGAGAGCAGACCCGGTCCGGGCTCCCGGGCGAGGCGTTCGACCAACGCCCGCACCCAGACGCCCAGTTCCTCGGTGCTCTCGGCCGCCTTCTTCAGCGCAGCCTGGCCCTCGGGGGTGTCGCGTTCCGGTCCCACGTCGGCGCCCTGCAGGAAATCGGTCACCCAGCTGTGGAACTGTGGCTCGTCCTCGATCGGGGCTCCGAGTACCCGGAAGATCACCGAAACCGGGATCGGGTAGGAGAAGTCCTCGACGACATCCATCCGGGTGCCCCCGCGGGCCTTGACCTTGTCGAGCATCGCGTTGGCGATGTCGGCCACGTAACCGGCCATGCTGGGGATCAGGTCGGGAGTGTGCGGCGGCCCGAAGTGCCGCATGAACTGTCGCCGCATCACGTCGTGCTCTGGCGGGTCGCTGACCAGCATGCTGGCGTCGCGGGCCTGCTCGGCCTCCCCGGCCTCGAGTTTGGCCGGGGTCTCGCCGAACATGCCGGAGGGGCTTCGGCTGATGTCGGAGCTGATCCGCGGATCATGTGCCAGCGCAAGGGCTTCCGGATACCCGGTGACGACGTAGGTGTGGTCGGCGACCTTGGCCACCGGCGTCTTGCGCAGTTCTTCGTAGTAGGGGTAGGGGTTGGGACGATTCTCGAACTTCATCGCCTCGGCCCAGGCGGTTGCGGCGTCCATCGATGCGATCTCCTGGCTAATGGCTGCGGGGCCGGAATTCGGCGCGGCGGTCGGTCGGGTCGTGTCCGGTGAGGACGACGTCGGGGTTGCCGGATGGCTCGCGCGGGTCGGGGAAGCGGGCCGGCATGACCTCGTTGTCGGTGGGCCGGTCGTAACCGGGCGGCGGCGGTGGGAACGGCGCGGAGCGTTCGATCAACTCGGCGTAGTGGGGCAGCCACTTGCCGTGGTTGAAGGTGACCGCGCCGACGATGCGGCCGTTGCGGCCGTAGGCGGCGGCGAACCGGCGGTCCTCCGGGGAGCCCTGGGTGAAGACGATCTCGTCGCCGAAGGAGCACACGCCCACGCTCTTGATGTTCACCCCGAACTGACCGGACCAGAACGACGGCAGCGGCAGGTGCGCCCGCCGGCCCACTTCCAGGGGCAGGATGTTGTTGGCGGCAACCTCCGCGCCGGAGACCGCGTTGTCCCAGTGCTCGAGTGCCAGGTATTCGTAGCCGTAGAGCACGTGCGGGGCGCGCGCGATGTCGCCGGCGACGAAGATGTGGTCGGTCACGACGCCGTTGATGTCGTAGGCGCGGCACCCCGCGTCGCAGCCGATACCCCAGGGTCCGGCGGCCAGTCCGGAACCGTCGAGCCATTCGACGTTGCGGATCGAGCCCAGCGACGGGATCACCACGTCGACGTCGAGTTCGGTGCCGTCCGACAGCGTCGCCGAGCGGACGTGGCCGGAAGCGTCGCCGTGCAGTGACTTCACCGAGACTCCGGTGCGCAGGTCCACGCCGGCGTCGCGCATCATGCCGGCCGCGATGTCGCTGATCACTCCGCCCAGCGCTCCGCGCAGCGGTCCGCTGCCTCGTTCGGTGACCGTCACCGGCAGGTCGAGTTCGCGGCAGACCGAGGCGATCTCGGAGCCGACGAATCCCGAGCCGATAATCAGCACCCGTCGGGGTCTGTCCCTCAGGGCGGCGGACAGGCCGGTGGCGTCCTCGACGGTGCGCACGGTGAACACCCCTTGCAGGGCGCCTTCTTCGGGGTTGGGCCAGGGTCTGGCCCGGGTACCGGTGGCGATCAGCAGCCGGTCGTAGGAGACTTCCTCCCCGTTGCCGAGCTTGACCAGGTGGTTGATCCGGTCCAGGCCCACCGCGGCGACGCCGAGTTTCCAGTCGGCATCGACCCGGCGCAGCCGCGGGAGCTTGGTGTGGTCGGCCGGCACCCAACCCTTGAGCCTGTCTCTTATACACATCT
>JAHBAP020000076.1 GCA_018500005.2 Mycobacterium sp.
GAAGACTTCGCCGCACAGGGCGACGACATGAGTTCCCATGACGGCGCTCTCGACGATCTTGTCCTTCTTGACGTAGTGGAAGTGCTTGGGCCTGTCATCGTCGGACCCGTCGTCGGCGCGTTCGTCGATATCGGCGCGCTCAAGAGTGTCGGTCTGCTGCATGACAGCCATTGTGCCCCGCCGGGCTCGACCGGCGTAAGACAGCCGTAAGAAAAGCTCTCCTGTTTGACCAGACCCGGATGTGGAACAGTGGGGGGATGGTTCGCGAGTTGGGATTCGACGACGAAGGTCGACCCGTGCTCATCACCCGGGCCGCGTACTCCTACGAGGAACAACACCGTGCGCGAGTACGCAAGTATCTGAAGCTGATGTTCTGGCGCATCCCGGCTTTCCTCGCAGCGGCAATCGCCTACGGCATCTGGCACAACGGCGTTCTCTCCCTTGCCATTCTGGCCGCCTCCATCCCGTTGCCGTGGATGGCCGTACTGATCGCCAACGACCGTCCGCCGCGCACTGCCGAGGAACCCCGGCGGTTCCCGGACGCCCCCCAGCACACCGCACTCTTCCCGCGCGCCGAACGGCCCGCTTTGGAAGCCGGCTTCACCGCGACCGGACAACCGCGCGCCGCGCAGCCTGGCGAGGAACGCGCTCACTGAAGGCCGGACATCGGCCATTCTCATCACATTCTTAAATCACGATTCTGTTTACGCAGTTCAGAGGGTGTGATCTGGGCGTTGCGTGGGAACTCTTCCCGGCAGTCGAGCGTTGAACGTTTCGACAGCAGGAGCCGACCAGGAGGCACCCATGGCAAACGCCACAACCCGGTACGACAGCGATTTGGACGCCCAGAGTCCAGCAGCGGACCTTGTGCGCGTGTATCTCAACGGCATCGGCAAGACCGCTCTGCTCACGGCTGAGGACGAGGTTGAGCTCGCCAAGCGCATCGAAGCCGGACTGTACGCGCAGCATCTGCTGGAGACCCGGAAGCGGATGAGCGACAACCGGAAGCGGGACCTGGCCATGGTGGTGCGCGACGGGCAAGCAGCGCGCCGGCACCTGCTGGAGGCGAATCTTCGACTGGTGGTGTCGCTGGCCAAGCGGTACACCGGCCGCGGCATGCCGCTGCTGGACCTCATTCAGGAAGGCAACCTGGGTCTGATCCGCGCCATGGAGAAGTTCGACTACACCAAGGGCTTCAAGTTCTCCACGTATGCCACGTGGTGGATCCGCCAGGCCATTACTCGCGGTATGGCCGACCAGAGTCGCACCATCCGACTGCCTGTCCACCTGGTGGAGCAGGTGAACAAGCTGGCCCGGATCAAGCGGGAGTTGCACCAGAGCCTCGGCCGCGAGGCCACCGATGAGGAACTGGCGGAGGAATCGGGAATTCCGGTGGAGAAGATCAACGATCTGCTCGAGCACAGCCGCGATCCGGTAAGCCTGGATATGCCGGTCGGCAGCGATGAAGAGGCCCCGCTGGGTGACTTCATCGAGGACGCCGAAGCGATGTCCGCGGAGAACGCCGTGATCGCCGAACTGCTGCACACCGATATCCGCCACGTGCTGGCCACCCTCGACGAGCGCGAGCAACAGGTGATCCGGCTGCGGTTCGGCCTGGACGACGGGCAGCCCCGCACCCTCGACCAGATCGGCAAGTTGTTCGGCCTGTCCCGGGAGCGGGTGCGCCAGATCGAGCGCGAGGTCATGGCAAAGCTGCGCAACGGCGAACGGGCAGACAAGCTGCGCTCCTACGCGAGCTGATCGACCTGGGCTGGCTGGCCTAGCTGGGCCTATAGACTCGGGGCGACGAAGGGTGCCCTGATGAACGATCTGGTCGACACCACCGAGATGTACCTGCGCACGATCTACGACCTCGAAGAGGAGGGCGTGGTTCCGCTGCGCGCCCGGATAGCCGAGCGACTGGAGCAGAGTGGACCGACGGTCAGCCAGACCGTCTCCCGGATGGAACGCGACGGCCTGTTGCGGGTGGCCGGAGACCGGCATCTCGAGCTGACCGACAAGGGCCGCCGGCTGGCGGTCTCGGTGATGCGTAAGCACCGGCTGGCAGAACGTCTTCTGGTCGATGTCATCGGACTGCCCTGGGAGGACGTGCACGCCGAGGCCTGCCGCTGGGAGCACGTAATGAGTGAGGATGTTGAACGCCGTCTGGTCGCGGTGCTCGAGAATCCGACCGTCTCGCCCTTCGGTAACCCCATTCCCGGGCTGGCGCTGCTCGGCCTGCCCGAGGATGAAGCCCATCCGGCCCGCCCAGAACTTGTGCGTCTGACCGAATTGCCGGTCGGCGATTCGGTGGCGGTCGTGGTGCGTCAGCTGACCGAACATGTGCAGGGCGACACGGCCCTGATCGGCCGTCTGAAGGACGCCGGCGTGGTGCCCAACGCCCGCGTGCTGGTTCGCACCAGCCCCGACGGAGACGTCACCATCGTGGTGGGCGGCCACGAGAACGTTGAGCTCCCGCATGAGATGGCCCACGCCGTCAAAGTCGAGAAGGTCTAGCAGGCCCGGCCGAATTCGCGGCGCGGCGGAAGATTTACTCCGAGCCGCTTGGCCAGGCGGTATCCGGTACCGGTCAGTTCGCGGATCTGCTCCGGGCGCATGCCCGATTGCAGCGCGACGTCGAGCATTCCCGCCATCCGGTGGCCCGGATCACTACGCAGGGCCGATTCCAGGGCGATACCGGCCAACGGTCCGTCACCGCGCGCGTAGGCCGAAAATGCCAGCAGCACAAGGGCTTCCACTCGCCACGGATCGGGCAGCCTGCGGACCAGCAGAGCCCACAACGCTTCCGCGGCCGGCGCCACAGAACCGACCGCCAGGGCATAGAGGGTGTCCCGAACCGCGATGTCGGTGAGCCCGCAGGCCACCTCCGCAAGCTCTGCGTTATCAAGTGAGATGCCGTCCAGAACCCGCTGCGCCACGGAGATGGTGTGCTCCACGTCCCGGCGTCCCCGCCCATCGGGATCGGTTTGCCAGTCTTCCTCCCGCACCAGTGCCCTAGACCGGACGGATTCGCCCAGTGCTGTGGCTTGTTCCGGGTCGGCGGGGGCGATCACGGCGCGAAGATCGGCGCGGCTGCCGTATAGCCGCCTGCCGTCCAGGACTGCTGCCGCGGCCAGTGGCGAGGAGGTCGGGTCGTCGACCGTTCCGCTGGCTCCACAGCCATCGACGCAATGCCACGCTCCGCCGGCCTCAACCCGATCGACGACGTGCGCGGCATAAAGGCTCACACCCCGACTCTGGAGTTCCTCGGTCAAGGTGTTGCAGAGTCGCTGATGCTCATCGGCGCACATCGGACACAAGGCACCGTCGGCGTCGACGACCACTGCCACCACCGACTCGGCACCGGAGTTGGCGGCGATCTCCGCGAGGCGGCCGACATTCTCGCTCAGGTCCTCGGACAGATCGGCACGCATGACCGCTCCGACGCGGCCGTCTTCGAGCGACACCAGCACCAAGGACTTCTCCGGGACGAAACCGAGCACCGCAGGCAACGCAGCGATGAGTGCGCCGGGACGGGTGAAACGGAAACTGTGTTTAGTCATGGCTGGGACGCTCCCAGCGCCCCCTGTCAGACCGCATGTCTGGATGGCGCCGGCCGCGGCAGGCTGTGTATGGAATCGTCCCTGTGGAAAATGTTGCCGGGCCGGGAAGCCACGGCGCCCGGAGAGCGTTGTTGAACGTGGTACTAGCGAGGAGATGCCCCATGGCTGATCAGGAAGGCCACATACCCGATCGAATGTACGAACTTGAATTACCCGCACCGCAGTTGTCGTCCGCCGACGGCCGCGGACCGGTTCTGGTGCACGCCCTCGAGGGCTTTTCCGATGCCGGTCATGCCATCCGCCTGGCCGCCGATCATCTCAAGAAGGCACTGGATGTCGAACTGGTCGCGTCCTTCGCCATCGACGACCTGCTGGATTACCGGGCACGACGGCCGCTCATGACATTCAAGACCGATCACTTCACCGATTACGACGCTCCCGAATTGAATCTCTACGCACTGCGCGACAGCCTGGGAACGCAGTTCCTGTTGCTGGCCGGTCTGGAGCCTGATCTGCAGTGGGAGCGGTTCGTCACGGCCGTGCGACTGCTCTCCGAACGTCTAGGCGTGCGCCGCACGATCGGCCTGGGCGCCATCCCGATGGCTGTTCCGCATACCCGGCCGGTGAGCATGACCGCGCATTCCACCGATCGAGCGCTCATCGCCGGCCATCAGCCGTGGGTCGGCGAGGTCCAGGTTCCCAGCAGCGCCTCCAATCTGCTGGAGTTCCGGATGGCGCAGCACGGCCACGAGGCCGTCGGCTACACCGTGCACGTTCCGCACTATCTGGCCCAGACCGACTACCCCGCCGCAGCCGAGGCACTGCTGGAACAGGTCGCCGAGTCCGGGTCACTGCAGTTGCCGCTGAGCGCCCTCACCGAGGCCGCCGCCGCCGTGCGCACCAAGATCGACGAGCAGGTGGAGGGCTCCACCGAGGTCGCTCAGGTGGTCGAAGCGCTGGAGCGTCAGTACGACGCCTTTGTCGCTGCTCAGGAGAACCGCTCGCTGCTGGCTCGTGACGAGGACCTGCCCAGCGGCGAGGAATTGGGTGCCGAATTCGAGCGATTCCTGGCTCAGCACGCCGATGACTTGAAGGACGAATTCAAGGACGATTCGCCCGGCGACACCGACGCCTGACCACCGGTCGCCGCAGATGTACGTAGTGTCGATACATGGGCATCGATGTCACAGTTCTGCGGGTATTCACCGCCGCCGACGGGCGGTTCGGCAATCATCTCGGCGTCGTCGACGCGTCCGCCGCTCCACCCGATAGCCGACAAGCGATCGCCACCGAACTGGGCTATAGCGAAACGATTTTCATTGATGTGCCGCAGCAGGATTCGATGACTGCCCGCGCGCACATCTTCACTCCGGCGACGGAGTTGCGGTTCGCCGGGCACCCGACGGTGGGTGCGGCGTGGTGGCTTCGTGAGTACGGCGTTCCGGTCCAGACGCTGCAAGTCCCGGCAGGCATCGTTCAGGTCCGCTACAACGACGACCTGACTGCTGTGGTCGCGCGTGCCGAGTGGGGACCTGAGTTCGCCATCCACCAGCTTTCCTCGCCCGCAGAGGTTGAGGCGGCCCTCGGTGCGGACTATCCCGACGATGTGCAGCACTACCTGTGGGCTTGGGTCGATCAGGAGGCCGGACATATCCGATCAAGGATGTTCGCCGAGAATCTCGGCGTTCCGGAGGACGAGGCCACCGGTTCGGCTGCCGTGCGTATCACCGATCATCTGAGCCGCGACCTAACCATTACCCAAGGCCGAGGCTCGCAGATATTCACGACGTGGGATCCCAGCGGTTGGGTGGTGGTGTCCGGCCGTGTCGTCAGTGACGGGACCCGTCAGCTGACCCGGGACCGGTGAGCGCGCAGGGCCTCGATCTCACGCTCGAAGTCTTCGGCCGACGAAAAGGACCGGTACACCGAGGCGAATCGGAGATAGGCGACTTCGTCCAGTTCGCGCAGCGGGCCCAGGATGGCCAGCCCGACCTCGTTAGCGGGCACCTCGGCTGAGCCACCGGCCCGGATGCTGTCCTCGACCTGCTGGGCCAGCAGGTTCAGTGCATCGTCGTCGACGTGGCGGCCCTGACAGGCGCGGCGCACCCCGCTGATCACCTTCTCCCGGCTGAATGGCTCGGTGACGCCACTGCGCTTGACCACAGCCAGAACCGCCGTTTCCACGGTGGTGAAGCGGCGGCCGCACTCCTGGCAGGACCGCCGTCGGCGAATCGCCTGGCCTTCATCGGTCTCACGGGAATCGACAACGCGCGAATCGGCGTGCCGACAGAAGGGACAGTGCACGAATGCTTCCCCTCTCCAGCCGTGAACTGCGCTTAACGACTGTGAGCCTACCCGTGGGCTGCCTGCCGCGGCCATTGCCTGCGCCGATCAGCCGACGGGAGCGATGAGCGTCTGGCCGGCCTCGACCGACGCCGAGTCGAGCTCGTTGAGTTCGAGGATCCGCTGCACGACCTGTGCCGTCGGCGCCCCGGGCGCCACCCGGGCTGCCAGGTGCCCAAGGGTTTCCCCGGCCCTGACCTGGACGACAGCCAACTGGTCCGCGGCCGGGACCGCGGCAACTGCCCGACCCCCGCTGAAGTGTCCGAGGAAGCCGAGCCACAGCGTGATCAGGGCGGCCACGCAGGCCAGTCCGACACTGACCGTCGTGCTGACCGGGCGGCGGGTGTGGACCGCCCGCGACAACCGGACCCCGTTGCCGCGGTACTGCAACGGCGCGACTGTCGGTCGCACGATTGCCGGCCCGTAGTGCATCGTGCGGCGGCGGACTGCCGGACGCGCACAGGCACCGGGCCACTCCATCAGCTGTCGATCGTCGAGGACCGTCATGGTCATTCCTTTCCTCCGGCAATTCGCTCTGGTGTTCGAACATTACTCGATCATGTGTTCGAGTCCGAACATTTGATCGAGCGTGTCCGACGATAGAACCCGGCACCGACATTGATGGTGTTCAACCGGATGGGTTGATGATGGACTGGCCCGTCCGCTGCTGGTGGTGACCCTCGCACTGACTGACGCCCTGCTGGGTTGTC
>JAHBAP020000100.1 GCA_018500005.2 Mycobacterium sp.
GCGCCGTCAGGGTTTCGAACCCCGGACCCGCTGATTAAGAGTCAGCTGCTCTACCAACTGAGCTAACGGCGCGTGCCAGCGACAATAACAGGCCCGCGCCGGTGAGGTGAAATCGGCTCCCCACAGCCCCTGACCTGGGAAGTCCCGCGGCGTCTTTGGGCATGCCTTTAGTCACCCTTAGAATAAAGCCCGTTCACGCGGGATTGATTCCCGCCCATTGATGCGAGGTTGGAGCCCGGGATGCGCGCATGGCTTATCGCGCTTCTGATGGTCCCCGCACTGCTGCTCGGCATCAGCGGCTGCGGCCACCGCGACAACGGGCCGAAGGTGCTGGCCGAGAAAGGCACGCCCTTCAGCGATCTGCTGGTTCCCAAACTCACCGCCTCCGTAAAGGACGAAGCGGTGGGCGTTCCGGTCGACCAACCGGTCACCGTCTCGGTCCAGGGGGGCGTGCTGGGCACGGTGTCGATGGTCGACGACGAGGGCGAAGGTGTTTCCGGCGAACTGGCCCCTGACGGGCTGACCTGGAAGACAACCGACCGTCTGAAGTACAACAAGCACTACACGGTCACCGCCAAGACCCTCGGTCTGGGTGGGGTCGCCACCGAGTCGCTCAGCTTCAAATCCCACTCGCCGGCCAACCAGACCATGCCCTACCTGTCGCCCGGCGACGGCGCGGTCGTCGGCGTCGGCCAGCCGATCGCGGTGCGCTTCGACGAGACCATCCCCGACCGGATGGCCGCCCAGAAGGCGATCACCGTGACCACCGAACCGCCGGTGGAGGGAGCTTTCTACTGGCTGAGCAACCGCGAGGTCCGCTGGCGTCCGCAGAACTTCTGGGTCCCCGGAACCCGGGTGAACGTCACCGTCAAGACCTTCGGCGTCGATCTCGGGGACGGCCTGATGGGCCAGGAAGACCTCAGCGCGTCGTTCTCCATCGGCGATGAAGTGATCGCCACCGCCGACGACAGCACCAAGCAGTTGACGATCCGGCGCAACGGCGAGGTCGTCAAGACGATGCCCATCTCGATGGGCAAGAACAGCACCCCCACTCCCAACGGCACCTACACCGTCGGGGACCGTTTCGCGCACCTCATCATGGATTCCTCGACCTATGGGGTCCCGTCCAACTCGCCCAACGGCTATCGCCTCGAGGTGGATTGGGCCACCCAGATGTCCTACAGCGGCATCTACGTGCATTCCGCGCCATGGTCGGTGGGTTCGCAGGGCAATACCAACACCAGCCACGGCTGTCTGAACGTCAGCCCGGACAACGCCGAGTGGTTCTACAACAACACCAAACGCGGTGACGTCGTCGAAGTGCGCGGCACCGTCGGATCCGTTCTCTCCGGCGTCGAGGGTCTCGGCGACTGGAACATCCCCTGGAGCCAGTGGAAAGCCGGCAACGCCGGCGCGTAACCGGCAGTCACAGCCGCACCAGATGTAACACCAACATCACGAGATCCGACATCTCGGTCAAGTAACGATCGCGGAACGTTCCCGCACGTCATGACCGGAGGTGCCAGATGGGCCGTCTTCTTCGCCACCTCCTGATGGTGATCGTGACCGCCCCGATCGTCGCGATCGCGGTGATCGCCTCTCCGGTCAACGCCGCGCAGTCGCTGCAGTGGGAGCCGCAGTTGGTGACCGCGTACGGACCGATCGAAGCGCTCCCCGCGGCGCCCAATGCCGGTCTCGCCCGCGCCGCCGTGCGCACCGCCCCCAAGGCCCTGCCGCCCGGCGTCGGCATCGAACGTGGCCTACAGATCCAGACACTGCTGGCCGAACGCGCCATCAGCGCGGCGTTCCCGGAGATCAAGGAGATCGGTGGTGTCCGCGCCGACAGCATGAAGTGGCACCCCAACGGCCTGGCCATCGACGTCATCATCCCGAACTGGGACACCCCGGCCGGCCGGGCGCTCGGCGACCGGATCACCGAGTTCGCCTTCGCCCATGCCGAGGAGTTCGGCCTCGAGTACGTGATCTGGCAGCAGACCTACCGGCCCGCGAAGGGAAAGCCCCACCTGATGGACGACCTGGGCAGCCCCGACGCGAACCACTACACCCACGTGCACATCTCCAGTTACGGGGGCGGTTTCCCGAAGGGTGATGAGACCTACGTCCTGCGGGACAACAGCTAGGCCGGGGCCAGTTTCCCCAACAGCAGGGCCTCGGTGATGGCGGCCCGTTCCAGCACACCGAGATGCAGGCTCTCGTTGACGCTGTGCGCCTGAGTGCCAGGATCCTCCACCCCGGTGACCAGAATGGTCGCCTCCGGGAAGGCGGCGGCGAACTCGGCGATGAACGGGATCGACCCGCCCATGCCCATGTCGACGGCATCCACACCCCAGGCTTGCCGGAAGGCCTCCCGGGCGGCCGCGTAGACCGGGCCGGTCGCGTCGATCGCGTAGGGCTGGCCGATATCGCCGGGTGTGACGGTCACCTGCGCTCCCCACGGCACGTGGTCTTCGAGGTGACTTTGCAGGGCCTGCAAGTGCGCGGCCGCGTCGCCGCCCGGGGCGACCCGCAGACTCACCTTGGCGCGGGCCCGCGGGATCAGGGTGTTGGACGCCTTGGCGATCGGCGTGGTGTCGATGCCGATGACGGTGATCGCCGGTTTGGCCCACAATCTCTGTGCCACGCTGCCCGAACCGATTTCGCGCACGCCGTCCAGCAGTCCCGACTCGGCACGCACCCAGTCGGCACCCCGGTCCACCGCCGCGGCAGTGGCCTCGTGCAGACCGGCCACCGCGACGTTGCCGTCGTCATCGTGCAGGGTGGCGAGCAGTCGGACCAGGACGGTGAGCGCATCGGGCACCACCCCGCCCCACAGCCCGGAGTGCAGACCGTGATCCAGGGTGGCGACCTCCACCACGCAGTCGGCAAGACCGCGCAGGGACACCGTCAGGGCGGGGATCTCGGCGGTCCAGTTGTCCGAGTCGGCGATGACGATGACGTCTGCGGCGAGTTTGTGCTGGTGAGCTGCCAGCAGTCGGCTCAACGAGGGTGACCCACACTCCTCCTCGCCCTCGACGAACACCGTCACTCCGACCGGCGGACGGCCGTCGTGGGCGCGGAAGGCCGCCAGATGGGTGGCTATCCCGGCCTTGTCGTCGGCAGTGCCGCGGCCGTAAAGCCGCCCGCCGCGCTCATCAGGCTCAAAAGGTGCCGAATCCCATTGCGCCACATCACCTTCAGGCTGGACGTCGTGATGGGCGTAGAGCAGCACCGTCGGCGCGCCAGCCGGTGCGGGATGGTGTGCGATCACTGCCGGGGCGCCGCCCTCGCTGACGATCTCGACGCTGGCGAAACCTGCTTCGCGCAGTAGTTCGGCGACTCTCCCGGCGCTGCGATGGACGTCGGCGTGGCGGGCCGGGTCCGACCACACCGATGGAATGCGCACCAGGTCCTCGAGGTCGCGGCGGACGTTGGGCAGGACCTCGCGCACCCGCTGGATCAGATCGTCCATGCCGGTGTCTCAGGGGGTCTCGAGGACGGCGACCGCCGCGGCGGTATCGCCCTCGTGGGTGAGCGAGACGTGGATGAGCACTTCGGCGAGGTGCTCGGCGATCGCTCCGGAGAGTCGCACCTTGGGCCGGCCCCACATGTCGGTGATCACCTCGATATCGCGGTGGACGCCCTCGGGCAGCACCGGACGCTGGGCGAACCGGGAGCCAGACCAGGCTTTGATCACGGCCTCCTTGGCGGCCCAGCGGGCGGCCAAATGCCTTGCGGCAAGCGAACTCTTGTCGGCGGCGTCGCGCCGCTCCCCCGGAGTGAACGTCTCAGCGAACACGGTGCCCGGCTGATCGACCTGCTCCGCGAAATCCGGGATGAACACCAGGTCGATCCCCACGCCCACTATCGCCACGGCGTGACCCTAGCGGAAATCACGCGGAGTAGTGATCGTCTCCGCCGAGGCGCGCGGCCGGGTCGAGCAGCATGGCGGCCTCCTGCGGCTTCTCCGGTGCGTCATGGTCGAACCGCCGACCGGAGGGCCGTTCGTACATCGGACGTCCGCCGGCCATCGCCGAGACCAACCTGCGCTGGCCGGCCAGCAGCCGTCCGGCGGCACGACGGCGATAGTCGTCGCGCTCGCCGGCGGGTACGGCGGCCAGGAAGGCCTCCGGATGCACCAGGGCGACCAGACCGGACACGTGCCCGAAGCCGAGGCTGGTCAGCAGTCCCGCCTTCAGCGGGAAGCGTTCGCCGAGTCGCAGGGTCTGGCGGGGCCAGACC
>JAHBAP020000160.1 GCA_018500005.2 Mycobacterium sp.
ATCGCGCTGTCGGCCAAGATGCGGATCGACCAGATCGAACCGCTGGACTCCATCGAGTCCATCACCGACGGCGCCTCCTCGCGGCGCAACCAACTTCTCGTCGACCTCGGCTCCGAACTCAACCTCGGCGCCATCGACGGTGCGGCCGAAGCCGACCTGACCGCGTTGCGCGGCCAGGTGTCCAAACTGGCCCGTACCTACAAGCCGTTCGGCCCGGTGTTGTCCGATGCCGTCAACGACCAACTGCGCTCCGCTCTCGGCCCGTCCGGAAAGCGCCCCGGCGCCATCGCCGAACGGCTCAGCAAGACATGGGAACTCGGCCCCGGCTGGGCCAAGCACGTCACCGTCGAAATGGTGCTGGGCACCCGCGAGGGCAGCAGCGTGCGCGGTGGACCGCTCGGCGGGTTGACCGGCGGACCGCTGTCCGCTGCCGCTGCGGTGGACAAGGCCACCGACGCCGCAGTCACCGCGGTCGGAGCCCGGCGCGGCATCCCGGTCGCGCTGCCATCCGCGGGCCCGCAGGCCGGCGGGGTGGTCGACTCGGCCGCACTGACCGAGTTCGCACAGACCGTCACCGGCCGCGACGGTGTACTGGCCTCGGCCGCTCGAATGGTGCTGGGCCAACTAGGCCTCGACGCCGCCGTCAGCGCCCCCTCGACGGCCGCCGACACCGAGCTGATCGACCTGGTCACCGCCGAACTCGGCGCGGACTGGCCGCGCCTGGTGGCACCGGTCTTCGACGCCCGCAAGGCCGTCCTGCTCGACGACCGGTGGGCAAGTGCGCGTGAGGATCTCGTCACGCTGTGGCTGGCCGGGGAAGACGCGATCGACGCCGACTGGCCGCGGCTGTCCGAGCGTTTCGAGGGCGCCGGTCACGTGGTGGCCACCCAGGCGGACTGGTGGCGCAGTCGCGCACTGGCCGAGGGCCGACTGGTGCACGCCTCGCTCTACGCGCGGATCGCCGCCGGTGCGGAGAACCCGGCCCCGGGCCGCTACTCCGGCGACGTCGCCGTGGTCACCGGTGCCTCGAAGGGATCCATCGCCGCGGCGGTCGCAGCCAAACTGCTCGAAGGCGGGGCCACCGTCATCGCCACCACCTCGCGTCTCGATGACGACCGGTTGGCGTTCTACAAGACCCTGTACCGGGAAAACGCCCGTTTCGGCGCCGCCCTGTGGGTGGTGCCGGCCAATATGGCGTCCTACTCCGATATCGACGCGCTGATCTCTTGGGTCGGCAACGACCAGACCGAGAACCTCGGGCCGCAAGCCATTCACGTCAAGGACGCCCAGACTCCGACGCTGCTGTTCCCGTTCGCGGCACCGCGGGTGGCCGGCGACCTCTCCGAGGCCGGATCGCGCTCCGAGATGGAGATGAAGGTCTTGCTGTGGGCGGTGGAACGCCTCGTCGGCGGGCTCTCGGCCATCGGGGCGGAGCGAGACATCGCCTCCCGACTGCACGTGGTGCTGCCGGGTTCGCCCAACCGTGGCATGTTCGGCGGCGACGGCGCCTACGGGGAATCCAAGGCCGCCCTCGACGCGGTCGTCGCCCGGTGGAACGCCGAAACCTCATGGGCGCAACGGGTCACCATCGCCCACGCATTGATCGGCTGGACCAAGGGCACCGGCCTGATGGGCCACAACGACGCCATCGTCGATGCCGTCGAGGAAGCCGGAGTGACCACCTACAGCACCGCCGAGATGGCCGGCATGTTGCTGGACCTGTGCACGGTGGAGGCCAAGGTCGCCGCGTCGGAGGCCCCACTGAAGGTCGACCTCACCGGCGGTCTCGGCGACATCGAACTGGACATGGCCGAACTGGCCGCCCGCGCCCGTGAGGAGATGACCTCAGCTGCCAAGGTTTCCGAGCCCGAGGACACCGGTGCGATCGCCGCGCTGCCCTCGTCGCCCTGTGCGCCCGTTGGCTGCCGGCCGCCGTCCTGGCCGGATCTGGACATCGACCCCGCCGACCTGGTGGTCATCGTCGGTGCCGCCGAACTCGGTCCGTACGGTTCGTCGCGCACCCGTTTCGAGATGGAGGTCGATGAGGAACTGTCCGCAGCGGGCGTTCTCGAATTGGCCTGGACCACCGGGCTATTGACATGGGAAGACGACCCCAAGCCGGGTTGGTATGACGCCGAAACCGGTGAACTGGTTCCCGAGGAGGAGATCGCCGAGCGGTATCACGACACCGTGGTGGAGCGCTGCGGCATCCGCGAGTTCGTCGCCGACGGCGCGCTGAAGGCCGACCGCTGCACCGATCTGCTCGTCAGCGTGTTCCTCGATAAGGACTTCACCTTCGTGGTGTCCTCCGAGGCCGATGCCCGGGCATTCGAGTCCGCCGACCCCGAGCACACCGTGGTCCGGCCGGTCGGCGACGCCGGCGACTGGGAGGTGATCCGCAAGGCGGGCACCGAGATTCGGGTGCCGCGCAAGGCGAAGCTCTCCCGCACCGTCGGTGCGCAGATCCCGACCGGCTTCGACCCGACGGTTTGGGGCATCAGCGCCGACATGGCGGCCTCGGTGGACCGGGTCGCGTTGTGGAACATGGTCGCCACCGTCGACGCATTCCTGTCCTCGGGCTTCACCCCCGCCGAACTGATGCGCTGGGTTCACCCCACCATGGTGGCCAGCACACAGGGCACCGGCATCGGCGGTTTGACCAGCATGCAGACCATGTTCCACGGCAACCTGCTGGGAACCCCGAAGCCGAACGACATCCTGCAGGAAGTTCTGCCGAATGTCGTTGCCGCACACGTGATGCAGTCCTACGTCGGCGGTTACGGCGCCATGGTGCACCCGGTGGGCGCGTGCGCTACCGCGGCGGTGTCGGTCGAGGAGGGTGTCGACAAGATCCGCCTCGGCAAGGCGGAACTGGTCGTTGCCGGCGGATTCGACGATATGACCGAGGATGCGATCACCGGGTTCGGTGACATGGCGGCCACCGCCGACACCGAGATGATGCGCGCCCGCGGGATCAGCGACGCCCGGTTCTCCCGGGCCAACGACCGCAGGCGACTGGGCTTCCTCGAGGCCCAGGGCGGGGGCACCGTGCTGCTGGCCCGCGGCGACCTCGCTCTGAAGATGGGCCTGCCGGTGCTGGCTGTCGTGGCCTACGCGCAGAGTTTCGCCGATGGTGTGCACACTTCGATCCCGGCACCCGGCCTGGGTGCTCTCGGGGCCGGCCGCGGAGGCGCTGATTCGGTGCTGGCCCGTTCGTTGAACAGGCTCGGGGTCGGTGCCGACGATATCGCGGTGATCTCCAAGCACGACACCTCGACGCTGGC
>JAHBAP020000132.1 GCA_018500005.2 Mycobacterium sp.
TCTGTAACCTCGAAAACATGCGTTCCTTCCTGCCCGGCGTTCCCGACGACCTGCGCGACTTCATCAAGACCGGAGTGCGCCGCGTGGACACCGCCCGCCACAACGGCGTACCCGACGGCTGCATTCTCGAACTGAACCTGCAGTCCGCACCCCCGGAGACCGCGGGATTCGATCCGATGCGGTTCATCACCGGCGCCGGCCGGCCGATGACGCTGCGGGACGCCGTCGCCGCCATCCACCGCGGGGCAGAGGACGACCGGGTGGCGGGAATGATCGCCCGGGTGCAGCTTTCGGCGGCGCCTCCAGCGGCCGTCCAGGAACTGCGTGCGGCGATCGTCGCCTTCACCAAGGCCAAGCCCTCACTGGCATGGGCCGAGACCTACCCCGGCACGCTGTCCTACTACCTGGCATCGGCGTTCAGTGAGGTCTGGATGCAGCCGTCGGGCACCGTGGGTCTGATCGGCTTCGCCACCAATGCGCTGTTTCTGCGTGACGCCCTGGATAAGGCCGGCATCCAGGCGCAGTTCGTCGCCCGCGGCGAATACAAATCGGCGGCGAACCTGTTCACCGAGGACCGCTACACCGACGCCCACCGCGAGGCCGACAGCCGACTGATCGAGAGCCTGCACGCCCAGGTGTGGTCGGGCATCGCCGAGGCGCGCAGCCTGGAGGTTGCCGTGTTGAACGGACTGGCCGATCGGGCACCGTTGTTGCGTGACGACGCCGTCGAAGCAAAGTTGTTGGACCGTATCGGCTTTCGAGACGAGGCTTATCTGCGGATCGCCGCGCTCGTCGGGGCCGACGGACTGAAGGATCCGGACGCCGACGATGCGCCGCCACGACTGTTCCTGTCCCGGTACGCCCAGACCCGGACCGGTGGTCCGAAGATTCCCGGTCGGCCGGGAAAGCCGACAATCGCGGTGGTCACGGTCTCCGGTCCCATCGTCAGCGGCCGGGGCGGTCCGCAGGCGTTTCCGTTCTCCCGCGGCAGCGCCGGGGGAGACACCATTGCCGCGGCGTTGCGCGAGGCCGCCGCAGACGACGGGGTCAAAGCGGTGGTATTGCGCGTCGACAGCCCCGGCGGCGCGGTCACCGGATCGGAGACGATCTGGCGAGAGGTCCATCGGGTGCGAGATGCAGGTAAGCCGGTGGTCGCCTCGATGGGCGGGGTGGCGGCATCGGGCGGCTACTACATCGCGATGGCCGCCGACACCATCGTCGCCAACCCCGGAACCGTGACCGGATCGATCGGGGTGGTGACCGGGAAACTGGTCGCCCGCGGCCTCAAGGAGCGACTCGGCGTCGGCTCGGATTCGGTGCGCACCAACGTCAATGCCGATGCCTGGTCGGCGAATGCACCGTTCACCGACGATCAGCAGGCCATGGTCGAGGCCGAGGCCGACTTGTTCTACGACGATTTCGTGAGCCGGGTGGCGCAGGCCCGGGGTATGTCTGTCGCCGATATCGACGCCGTCGCCCGTGGGCGGATCTGGACCGGTGCTGATGCGCTGGAACGCGGCCTGGTCGACGAGTTGGGTGGGCTGCGCACGGCGGTGCGGCGAGCGAAGGTGCTCGCCGGTCCGGACACAGAGGCGAAGGTTGCCTTGGTCGGTTTCCCTGGCTCGTCGATGCGGGATTACCTGCGCCCCAAGGCATCCTCGCAGCCGGCGGCGTCGCTGCCCGACTTCGCGGCAGGTCTTCTCGGGTCGGCGTTCACCGGCCTGATCGAACGCGGCGAACGGTCGTTGAGTGGCACGACCGCGCTCTGGCTGGGGGAGTGGCGCCTCTAGCGGTTGGCGCTGACGTAGACGATCTCGCCGAGTGGGTCGTCGGTGCCGCGATCCGGCGGCTGTAGTCCGGCCTGGGTGAACAGGTCGGTGCGGGGAACGCCGGTCACCTGCCATCCGGCCTCGCGCAGATAGTTCATGACATTGCTGCGCGGGCCGGAGTAGACCAGGGCCGGCATATCGAGGTTCAGGCCACGCTCGCGCATGCGCGCCGACATCTCAGCGGCCCGCCCGGAATCGAAATCCATGATGCCCGGTACATATTCGGTCGCGACCGCGCTACCGGGAGAGCTCAGCTCGGTGATCGTGTCGATCAGGCGGTCCTGGGCCGGCGGCGGCAGGTAGATCAACAGACCCTCGGCAAGCCACGCGGTCGGCCGGGCCGGGTCGAAGCCGGCCGCGGTCAGCGCGGCGGGCCAGTCACCCCGCAGGTCGATGCCGACCGTCATTCGGGTGGCGCTGGGGCGGGCCCCCATATCCGCCAAGGTAGCGGTCTTGAACTCGATCACCGCGGGTTGGTCGATCTCATAGATGACGGTGTCGGCCGGCCAGGGCAGGCGGTAGGCGCGGGAGTCCAGGCCGGAGGCCAGGATCACCGCCTGCCGGATACCGGAGGCCATCGATGCCGTGAAGTAGTCGTCGAAGAACCTGGTGCGCATCGCCATTCCGGCGATCATCGCCTCGGCGCGCGCCGCACCGTCGTCCCCGAACGCCGAGCTGTCAACCCGGCCGTCGAGCATCTCGATGAAGAACGGAATACCGACCGCGCGGACCAGGGGTTCGGCGAACGGGTCGTCGATGAGCCCGCATTCGGGTCGGCTGGCCATAGCTCGTGCCGCGGCCACCATGGTGGCCGTGGCACCCACGCTGGAGGCCAGATCCCAGGAATCGCCGTCGCTGCGGATAGTTGTCATCGTGGCTCTTCGCTGGGGTCGGCGGACAGTTTTGTTAGTCAGCATAAACA
>JAHBAP020000536.1 GCA_018500005.2 Mycobacterium sp.
AAATGGTCCTTCCCGCAGAGGAACTCAAAGAGGGCCAGCGTTTCGTCGTCCGGCCGGGCGAGACCATCGCCGCCGATGGGCTGGTGGTCGAGGGCGAGGCCGCCGTCGACATGAGCGCGATGACCGGAGAGTCCAAACCGGCCCGGGTTGTCCCGGGTGCCAACGTGATCGGGGGCACCGTCGTGCTCGACGGCCGGCTCATCGTGGAAGCCGCTGCCGTCGGCGCCGATACCCACTTCGCCGGCATGGTGCGACTGGTCGAGGAGGCGCAGGCGCAGAAGGCCGACGCGCAGCGACTTGCCGATCGCATCGCCGGTGTCTTCGTTCCGGCGGTGTTCGTGATCGCGGCGCTCACCGCGGGTGGCTGGCTGCTGGCGGGTGCCGGGGCGGAAAAGGCGTTTTCCTCGGCGCTGGCGGTCCTGGTCATCGCCTGCCCGTGCGCGCTGGGTCTGGCCCCCCCGACCGCCATGATGGTCGCCTCCGGGCGTGGCGCCCAGTTGGGCATCTTCCTCAAGGGCTACCCCGCGCTGGAAGCGATCCGGGCGGTCGACACCGTGGTCTTCGACAAGACCGGCACCTTGACCACCGGCCGCCTGGCCGTCACCGCCGTTACGCCCGCCGACGGCTGGGCTGCCGATGAAGTGCTGGCCCTGGCGGCGGCCGTCGAGACCGGCTCAGAACATGCCATCGCCACCGCGATCCTCGCGGCCTGCGACCAGCGCGGCCCAGTCGAGGAATTCCGCGCTCTGCCGGGCCGCGGGGTTACCGGGACGGTGGGATCGCACCGGGTTGCAGTGGGCCGACCGGCCTGGGTCGCCCAGGGCAAGGCGGTTCCCGAACCGGTCGCCGCGGCCCGGCGGGCCGCCGAGTCCGAGGGCCAGACGGTCGTCCTGGTGGCGGTCGACGGCGCGGTGTGCGGGGCCATCGCGGTGGCCGACGCGGTCAAGGACAGCGCAGCCGCAGCCGTCGCCGCGTTGCATGAGCGTGGGCTGAAAACGGTTCTGCTGACCGGCGACAACCCGACCGCGGCCGCCGAGGTGGCCACCCAGGTGGGTATCGACGAGGTCATCGCGGAGGTCCTTCCCGAGGGGAAGGTCGACGTCATCGAGCAGTTGCGGGAACGCGGCGGGGTGGTGGCGATGGTCGGCGACGGCATCAACGACGGCCCGGCCCTGGCATCCGCCGACCTCGGTTTGGCGATCGGGCGCGGAACCGATGTGGCGATCGCGGCGGCCGACGTGATTCTGGTGCGTGACGATCTGCGTGCGGTCCCGCAGGCACTCGACTTGGCGCGGGCCACCATGGGCACTATCCGGACGAATCTGGTGTGGGCGTTCGGCTACAACATCGGTGCCATCCCGATCGCCGCCGCCGGTCTGCTCAACCCGCTGATCGCCGGCGCCGCAATGGCGTTCTCGTCGTTTTTCGTCGTCTCCAATAGTCTGCGGCTGCGGAATTTCAGCCGCGAAATCCCCGCAACGAAAGGCTGAAAAGCATCATGGGTCAGACGTTTTCCGTGACCGGACTGAACTGCCAGAGCTGCGTCAACCACGTCACCGACGCGATCAGCGGTCTGGTCGGTGTCCAGAGCGTCTCGGTCGACCTCGAGCCGAAGGGCACCTCGACGATCCACGTCGAGGCAGCCGAGCCGCTCACCGCCGACGCGGTGCAGGCCGCCTTGTCCGAAGAGGGTAACTACTCGCTGGTGCGGTGATCTGATTCGCTGGTGCGGTTACGGGCCAGTTCTCTGAGCATGTTGTTATAGGCCGCCATCTCGTCGTCGTAGCCGGCGTCGGCGTGACGGTCTGAACGAGCCGACTCGCGGCGATCCTGGCGCGCCCATTGGGTCACCAGCGCGATCACGACCATCACCAGCGGGACTTCGCTTGCCCCCCAGGCGATTGCGCCGCCGAGGTGTTGATCGGCATTGGGATCGGGAACCCACGGCAGGGCCAGTCCACGGTAGAAATTGCCGGCGACCGTCGACTCCGACGACATCATCGCGATTCCGAAGAACGCGTGAAAAGGCATGATGGCGAACAACAATGCGAGCCTGCCGAGGTAGGGCAGACGGCGTGGTCCCGGGTCGACACCGATGATGCCCCAGTAGAAGAGGTACCCGGTGATCAGGAAATGCAATGCCATGAACTCATGGCCCCAGTGATAACGCACCAGGGTGTCGAAGAGTGGCGTGAAATACACCACATAGAGCGATCCGACGAACAACACGAACGCGGTGATCGGATTCGACAGGAACGCGGTGAACCGCGAATGCACCAACCGCACGATCCACTCCCGCGGTCCCGGTGGCGCGTCCGGCGGGGCGGTCGGCAACACTCTGAGCGCCAACGTGACCGGAGCGCCCAGGACCAGCAGCACCGGTGCGAACATGTTCAGCGTCATGTGCTCGGCCATGTGGACGCTGAACATCGCCGACCCGTAGGACCGCACACCCGAACTCGTGGCCAGCAGGATGGCGGCGCACCCGGCGATCCAGGACACCGTTCGCCCGATCGGCCACCGGTCGCCGCGCCGGCGCAACCGGATCACGCCGAACAGATATACGACGGCCAGGGCGAGTGCGAGGACACCGAGGAAGGTGTCGAAACGCCAGAACGTCGCCAGCCGCCAAGGCGTTGGCGCACCGGGCAATTCGTACCCCAGCAGGACGTCCCAGACCGTCGGCCGGCTGGACAGCAGCAGCGGAGCGGTCGAAACCGCCAGTGCCGACAGGGCCGCCAGTGCCGTGACCGCGACCGCCGCGCCGAGTCGCCCGGCGGGGGCCAGGGCGAATCCGGCGATCAGCGCCGCGGCGACCGCCAGTGCCAGGAGGCCATAGCTAGACGTCAGATTCCCGAACCCGACCCGCAACATGATCAGCCCAAGCCCGTAGAGCAGCGCTACTCCGCCGGTGCACGAGACGGCGATCGTGAGGCGGCGGCGAACTGCTGCATCGCAGGGCGCCATCACCGCGACCAGTCGAAGCCCCGCCCAGATCGACATCGCCAGCGCGAACACGATCACCGAACTCGTCGCATAGTCATGGTTGGGGCCCTGGCCGGCGTCACCGGTGACCGGCACGGCGACAACCCCGATGATCGCCGGAATCAGCAGCGGCACATGCCATTCCCACCGCACCGTCAGACGCGAGAAGGCCGTCAAAACTGCCGCGCATACCGCGACGGCCACCCAGGCGCGCCCAGTCTCCGAGGCGCCCAGTGCGGCACCCAGGCGTCCGCTGGCCAGCAGTCGCGTCGCGGCCACCCCGGCATCTGCGGCAGGCTGCACCACCACCATCGCCAACGCCGTCAACAGCCACACAACGGAGAACCGCTCCACCATCCGGTGCGCCCGGAACGAGGCGGGGTCGACGACGCCGCGGTCGTCGGGTTGCGCGGTGATCAGAACCATCAGCAAACCGGCCAGGCAGATGGCGCCCGATACCGCGGCGGCGAAATAGCCGAAGGCCTCGGCCACGGACATCGCTGTCGCGAGGGTCATGAGCGGTGAGTGTAAAGGCGATTAGGCTGCGCGTTGCACGGCGGGAACTTTCCGACCGCCGGACCCGACCAATCAACCGTCCCGCACGCCTGCGAACCGCATCGGAGTGAGCAATTGATCCACGACCTGGCCCTGCGGTGGATCGTCACGTTGCTGTTCGGGTTCAGCGCCGGTGTTTGCATCTCGGCAATCGCCAGGAATCGCCACTCCGCGGCGAACCTGGTCAGCCATTCCCTGCACGCGATCATGGCGATCGCGATGGCGGTGATGGCCTGGCCGCGGGGTGCTGAACTGCCGACCCGGCCCCCGATGATCTTCTTCTTCGCCGCCGCCGTGTGGTTCGCCGTCGTGACGGTCCGAACCTCTGCGCACCGGGTGGCCAACACCTATCACACCCTGATGATGCTGGCGATGGCATGGATGTACGCCGCCATGGGGGGACTGCCCCTGCGGGGTGCCGACTCGGAGTCCATGCCCGAGATGGATATGGCCGGAATGGGCGGCGGGCACGCCGGGCACGGAGGCCATTCCGGGCACTCCGCCGGAATGCACCCCGCTTCCGAGTCGGCCACTTGGGTGGGCACAGTGAACTGGTTGTGCACGATCGGCTTCGCCGCGGCCACCGCGTACTGGCTCTACCGGTTCGTCACAGCCCGCGTGAAGCCCTCCGAAGACAGCTCGAGCGTGGGCATTCTCTGCCAGTTGGCCATGGCCGCCGGCATGGCCATCATGTTCGCCGTGATGCTGTAGGCCGATTAGGCGGCAGAGCCGTCGGCGGATCTCAGATGGCTGCGTCGGCGACCCCGGGAGGCGTTGTCCGGCAACACGATGTCGTCGGTGCCCGTCCGGTCAGGCTCGGGACCGCCGTTCGTTCGGTCCCGCCGCCACACCAGGAATGCCAGCAGCGCCCCGGCCAATACGGGCAGATGCGTCAGCGGACGGTCGAGACTCACCCGGCCGCCCTCGGTGTCCAGAACCTCGTAGAGGAACAGAAACGCGGCGAAGGTCGTCAGCACCCACACCAAACCGCCTGCCATCAGGGGCCGGACCGCCGCTGCCAGCATCGCCACGCCCAGCGCCGCCGACCACGCCGTCGACTCGTTGAGAACATGCCCGGCGGTGTCGGCGTGCGGCACGCCGAGGTCGGCCCCCAGGCCCTGCGCTGCTGCCAGGCCAAGCTGGAACAGCCCGACGGCGCCCAGCGCCCACCGCCGCCATGAGATCGGCGGGCGACACCTGCCGCGCGCTGG
>JAHBAP020000429.1 GCA_018500005.2 Mycobacterium sp.
GAATTGGGGAGGGGCACCGGACCGGATCAGCGAGCGCTGCGCGCAGCCCGCTCGGCCTTCGCGGCGTTATCGCCCCGCGCGGCGGCCCGGGCGGGCCGCTTCGAGGGCTTCTGGGCACCGCTATCGGATGCCGATTCGGCGACAGCGTTGTCGACAGCCTTGGCGACGTCGACGTTGCCCAGTTCTGCAGAGGATGCTGCAGGTGCCTCAACCTTGGGGGCCTCGGCTTGGGACACCTCGACGGCGGGGCTGGCAGCCTCGACCACAGCGGGCGCTTCCGCGGCGGCTAACGCCGGGGCGGCGGCCGCAGCCTTGGCTGCAGCGGGCGACGGCGGGTAGAACGGATCGTTGTTGATGCCGTCGTCGCCGAGCGACTTGAAGCTGCCGAGCCGCTGCAATTCGCTGGTCACCACGGCCCGCGGGCTCGCCACCGTCACGACGTCCTGATCATCGGTCAAACCGGGGCCGATGGCCCACTTGATCGACTGGCCCAGAGTGCCCTCAGGTCCAAGGAAGCCGTCGACCGCCCCGTTCCAGGCGGACTGGATGTCGAGCTTGACGACGTCCTGGACGACGGCGACCACGGTGGCGATGGCAGCCTTGGTCAACGCCGTGACGCCACCGACGACCGATCCGATGAGGCCCTTGGTCAGGTAGGGCAGGAAGCTGGAAACGACCGTGCCCAGGTTCTCGGCGAGGTTGCTCAGAACGTACTGACCGGCAGCCAGCGTGTACTGAACGCCGTACTTGAGCGGATCGATGATCCCGGTGACCAGCGCATCGATGGCCGCCTGCGGATCCCCGGCGATCAGCTCCTGGACCGCGGTGATGACAGCTCCCGGGGTGTTGAACACCGAATCGGACACGTCGATACCCAGTTCGACGGCGGTCTGGATGCCGGCCCAGCCGTAGCCGGACAGGTTGTTGACCAGAGCGCTGAGAGCGCCCGAGGAGAATTGGTTGACAGCATCGGGGACGATGCCGAGATTGAACGGCGCGTACGTGTAGGTCCCGTAGAAATTGTCCGGCCAGGTCACCCCGGCGTCGTCAAAGGTGTAGGTGTCCAGCAGATAGCTGTTGACCTCGCTCAACGAGCCGAGGACGGCGGCGACCGGGTTGGCGAACCCGGTCAGTTGGACCGCAGCAGTGGCGCGCTGCATCGAGGGCAGCACCTCCTGCTGGGCGATCGGGACGATGGCGACTGCGGTGGCCCCGAGGGCGGCGACGCCTGCGACCATCTGTGAGCGGAGCGAGACGTTCATGGGTTTCCGTTTCCCTTCAAGTACAAGTAATTGCGCGAACGACACTAACTTACCTGAGAAAAACCTGAAAGTCACTCAGTTTTCTGCGACCTTTGGCCCCAATTCGAGTGGACCCCGCCAGCAGGGTGACATTCCCTGGTCAAGCGGCTCTTGACGCCGCAATCTCCGCCATGAAGGGCGCTTCTCCGAGGGGGCGAACACAGAAACCCCGCGATACGTCCAGGTTTAACCTGAGAAGAACATGGGACCCAAATTCCCGCGGATTTACCGAAGGGCTGCCAGTACCGCCTCGGCGTGCTGCGGTCGGCAGACCACCAGATCGGGCAGCTTCGGATCAGCCTGGTTGTAGCGCAGCGGCGAACCGTCGATGCGGGAGGTGTGCAACCCCGCAGCCCGGGCCACCGCAACCGGAGCCGCCGAGTCCCACTCGTACTGGCCGCCGGAATGCACGTACCCCGCGGCACGGCCCTAAACAACGGCGGCAACCTTCGCGCCCGCCGATCCCATTTCGACCAGAGTCCCGCCCAGGTGTTCGCAGACCCGATGCGCCTCGGCGGGCGGCCGGGTCCTGGAGACAAGGATGCGCGGCGTCGCCGGCGGAACGGGCAGTCCCGGGACGGCAGGGGTGGACAGCGTGACGCCCTGGGCGGGCAACGCCACCGCGCCGGCAGCCAGTTCGCCGCCTTCCCACAGCGCCACGTGCACGGCCCAGTCGTCGCGGTCGAGTTCGGAGAACTCCCTGGTGCCGTCCAGGGGATCGACGATCCAGACCCGATCGGCGCCCAGTCGCGCGGAATCGTCGGCACCCTCTTCGGAGAGCACCGCGTCGGCCGGTCGGGCAGTTGCCAGTTCGCGCATCAGGAACTCGTGCGAACGCTTGTCCCCCTGGTCCTTGCGCTCCGATGCCGGGGCGTCAGCCAGTTCGGTTCGGACATCCAGCAGCAACCGGCCGGCTTCGGTCGCGAGCCAGGCGGCGAGTTCGTGATCGTTCACGCCGGCGATTCCAACAGGTCCACCACCTGCTGGGCAAGTTCGGCGGCGTTGTGATCGGGCGTCAATCGCAGATCCGGGTTCTTGGGACGCTGGTAGGGGCTGTCGATGCCGGTGAAGTGGGTTATCTCACCGCGCCGGGCCTTGGCATAGAGACCCTTCGGGTCGCGCTGCTCGCAATCCTCCAGCGGGGTGTCGACGAACACCTCGAAGAACTCGATGCCCGCATCGCCGTGCACGGTCCGGGCCAGCTCGCGATGTTCCCGCAACGGGCTGATCGCGGGAACCAGCACGGTCAGCCCGGCATCGGCCATCAGGGTGGCGACGTGGGCAAGCCGACGCAGGTTCTCGGCCCGGTCGGCCATCGAGAATCCGAGGTCGGCGTTGAGACCGTGGCGAAGGTTGTCGCCATCGAGAATGTATGCCGGACAACCGTGTTCGAGGAGTAGCTGCTCGACGATCACGGCGATCGACGACTTGCCCGAGCCGGACAGGCCGGTGAACCAGACGGTGCGCCCCTTGGTCAGCCGGTCTTTGACCAGTGACTCGTGCCGCACCGTGTTGGGCGAGGAGGTACGCGCGGCGGCCGGCACCGTGTCGCGGACCATGCCGGCCGCGACGGTGACATTGGTCTCCGGATGGATCAGGATGAACGACCCGGTGGCCGGGTTCCGGTTGTACTCGTCGAGCAGCAGAGGGACCGTGGTGCGCAAGCTGACCCGGCCGAGTTCGTTGAGCTTCAACGCCGTTGCGCTCTTGTCGCGGTGCAGCGAGTTGACGTCGAGCCGGTAGTCCAGCGCAGTGATCCGGGCACGGGTGGTGCGGGTGGTCTGCTTGATGATGAACTCGCGGCCCGGTTCAAGCGTCGCGTCGTCGGCCATCCAGCACACCATCGCGTCGAACTCCCGGGTGGACTCCGGCTGGTTCTGCGGACGGGCCAGCATGTCGCCGCGGGAGATGTCGATATCGTCGGCCAGGCTGATCGCCACGGCCATCGGCGGAAACGCTTCTGCCACAGGGCCGGTCGGCCCGTCGATGGCGGTGATCCGGCTGCTCTTGCCGGCGGGCAGCACCACCACCTCGTCGCCGGTCCGGATGACGCCGCTGGCGACCGTTCCCGCGTAGCTGCGGTGGTCGGCGTGCTCGAGGGTCTGCGGCCGGATGACGTACTGGACCGGGAAGCGAACATCGACCAGGTTGCGGTCGCCGGCGATGTAAACGTCCTCCAGATGCCTCAGCAGTGGCGAGCCGTCGTACCAGGGCGCCGCCTCCGACTTCGTCACCACGTTGTCACCGTGCAATGCCGACATCGGAATCGTCGTGACGTCGTGGACGTCCAGTCGTGCGGCGAAATCGTGGAACTCGTCGCGAATCGCGTTGAAGCGCTGCTGATCCCAGTCGATGAGGTCCATCTTGTTGACTGCGAGCACCAGGTGCTGCACACCGAGCAGCGATGCCAGGAACGCGTGCCGACGGGATTGTTCGAGCAGTCCGTGGCGAGCGTCGACCAGCACGATCACCAATTGAGCGGTCGATGCGCCGGTGACCATGTTGCGGGTGTACTGAATATGTCCCGGAGTGTCGGCAATGATGAATTTCCGCTTGGCCGTGGCGAAGTAGCGATAGGCCACGTCGATCGTGATGCCCTGTTCGCGCTCGGATCTCAAGCCGTCGGTAACCAGTGCCAAGTCGGTGTAATCGTTGCCACGCTCACGGGAAGTGCGCTCGACGGCGGCCAGTTGGTCTTCCATAACGGCCTTGGAGTCGTATAGCAACCGGCCGATCAGCGTGGACTTGCCGTCGTCGACGGAACCGGCGGTGGCGAGCCTGAGAAGCGTGCTCATCAGAAGTAACCCTCCCGCTTGCGGTCTTCCATGCCGGCCTCGGAGATCCGGTCGTCCGCTCGGGTGGCGCCGCGTTCGGTGAGCCGCGACACGGCGGTCTCGGCGATCACGTCCTCGACGGATGCCGCGGTGGACTCCACGCAACCGGTACAGGTGACGTCGCCGACGGTGCGGAACCGGACCGAGGTCTCGAAGACCTCTTCGCCCTCTTTGGGCTGCATGAATTCGTGGACCGCCAGCAGCATGCCGTCCCGGCGGAACACCGGTCTGTTGTGCGCGTAGTAGATGGACGGCAATGTGATGTCCTCAGCGCCGATGTAGGCCCAGATGTCGTATTCGGTCCAGTTCGACAGCGGAAAGACCCGGATGTGCTCGCTCTTGCGGTAACGGCCGTTGTAGAGGTTCCAGAGCTCCGGGCGCTGGGCCTTGGGGTCCCACTGCCCGAACTCGTCGCGGAAGCTGAACACGCGTTCTTTGGCGCGGGCCTTCTCCTCGTCGCGTCGGGCCCCGCCGAAGGCGGCGTCGAAGCGGTTCTCCCGGATTGCCCGCAGCAGGGTGACGGTCTGCAGCGGGTTGCGCGAGGGCCCGTTGTCGACGACCCGGCCCGCGTCGATGTCGTCCTGCACGCTGGCCACCACCAATCGCAGCCCGTGCCGCGCGACCAATTCGTCGCGGGTTGCGATCACCTCGTCGAAGTTGTGCCCGGTATCGACGTGCATGACCGGGAAGGGCAACCGCGCGGGGGCGAAGGCCTTGGTCGCCAGGTGCAGCATGACGATGGAATCCTTGCCACCCGAGAACAGCAGCACCGGCCGCTCGAACTCGGCCGCGACCTCGCGGATGATGTGGATGGCCTCGGCCTCCAGCGAGCGCAGGTGGCTCAGTTCGTATTGCCCGGCCCGCGGCGGGGTGGCAACCGGGTTCGCCATGTTTTCCTCGTAAAGTTGGTAGTTTTGACCGAATTAAACAGACTCGTCACCATTAACCCACTCGCCGCA
>JAHBAP020000542.1 GCA_018500005.2 Mycobacterium sp.
CCGACGGCGGTGAGGGTTGCCACCGTCAGGTCGCGCCGCACCGGTTGGCCGATCCGGGCTCGGAAGTTCGCGGGTTGCCCGGCCCCCAGTTGCCCGAACTCGGCGGCGGGCGCGAATACCGTTACCGCAGAGCTCATCTGGGTGTCAGCGACGCGATTCAGCCGGGCCCGGAACATCAGCCGACCGGGACCAAACTGCCGGGGACTCTCCCCTGGGGTGACGCTCACCCATGCGGTGGTCCCGACCAGCGCGGCCAGCGGGTGGTGGTTCACCGCATCGGCACGCAGTGCTGCGGCGACACCGAATCCGGCGCCCACTGTCGCGACGCCCAGCACCCCCGCCGCGCCGGCCCGAAGCCACCGGTGCCGGTCCCCGGCGAACCAACTGGCCAGCGACCAAGCGACGCCCGCGGCAACGGCGACCACAGAGACCAGCAGTCCCAGACCCCAGACCACACCCAGTGCCGTCGCGGCCCACGCCGCCAGCGCAGCGGGCACCAACCGCACATCTACCCGCGCGGCCGGATCAGACATCGAATCAGACCCGCACCATCGGGCGAAGCTTCTCCAGGCGGGCCGGGCCGATGCCGTCGATCTCACTCAACTGGTCGACCGTGCTGAATCGGCCGTTCGCCGTCCGCCACGCCACGATCGCGGCAGCGGTGACCGGCCCCACCCCGGGAAGTGAGTCCAACTGCTCGGCGGTCGCGGTGTTGAGGTCCACCGGTGCCACAGGTTTCGTCGGAACCGGCGATTTACCGGGGGCCTCGCCGGAATCACTCACCGAGCTCCCCAGCACGGGCCGCTGGCCGGCCGGTGCGGCGAGACCGACGACGATCTGCTCGCCATCGGAGAGGTGACGGGCAAGGTTGAGACCGACGGTGTCCGCACCGCGCACCGGACCGCCGGCGGCGGAGACGGCGTCGGCGACCCGCGACTCCGGCGCCAGGGTCACCAGACCGGGCTGCTGCACCAATCCGATAACACTGACCACCAAAGCCTTCGCCGCAGGCGACGGGGGCGCAGACGTGCCGGTCGTTGCCGTCGCCACCATCTCGACGGATGGAAGGTTGGCCGACACCACTGGTTCGGGACGCTGACTGATCAGGGTGAAAACGGTGACCAGGACGGCCAGCGCCGCGATGACCGCCAGCGCGATGCCGCCGGCGCGGCCGGGATCGGCGCGGATCGCCGCAAGCCAGGCCTGACCGCGGGCGGGTTGGCCGTCCGGCACCCAGCTGGGTTCAACGCCGTCCCCGTCGTCAGGCTCTGCCTCGTCCGCGCTATCGGGTGACAGAAGGCCAAGGCGGTGCTGAAGATTCACCAGCGGTTGATCGGTTCTCATGGCGCGACGGTATTGCCGGGTACCGACGTCCGGGATGCGGCGACAGCCCGTCTGTGGATGGGTGGGGGTCTGTGGACAGAGCCGGTGAGCCTATGCGCGGCGCTGACGATGGTGTACACACGAGCCCATGACCGCAACGAGCGACCGGCCTCTCCGGGTAATCCAGTGGACCACCGGCAATATCGGCCGGCGATCGCTGCACGCCATCATCGGCCGCCCCGACATGGAACTCGTCGGTGTCTACGCCCACGGTGCCGACAAGGTCGGAGTGGACGCCGCCGACCTTGCGGGCTGGCCTGAATCGACGGGGATCAGAGCGACCAACGACATCGACGCACTGCTGGCGACCAAACCAGATGCCTGCTGCTACAACCCGCTCTGGCCAAGCATCGACGAACTTGAACGACTGCTGGCAGCAGGAGTCAACGTCTGTACGTCGGCGGCCTGGATCACCGGCGGCAAACAGACCGAGGCTGACCTCGACCGAATCCGGAAGGCCTGCGAGACAGGCAGTTCGACCATTTTCGGCAGCGGTGCACATCCGGGCATGACCAACATGGTGGGCATGGTGCTGTCGGGTTCCTGCGAGCGGGTCGACGAGATCAGAATCACCGAGTCGGTGGACTGTTCGACCTACGAGTCGGCGGGAACCCAGACGGCGATGGGCTTTTCGCAGGACCCGGACACCCCCGGCCTGGCCGAGAACGTTCGCAGGGAGAGCGAGGTGTTCGCCGAGTCCGCCGCGATGATGGCCGACGCCATCGGGGCTGACCTGGACCGGATGACCTTCGACGTCACCTTCACCCCGGCCACCGGCGACACCGACCTGGGATTCATGACCATCCCGGAGGGCACCGTGGGCGGGGTCATGGGTTACCACCGGGGCTGGGTGGGCGACCGCAACGTGGTCAGCGTCGGCTTCAACTGGACCATGGGCGACCATGTGACCCCGCCGAAACCGCTCGAACATGGCCATGTCATCCAGGTGTTCGGGGTGCCCAACATGCGGACCGTTCTGCACTGCCTGCCGCCGAAGGACTGGACCGAACCGGGTTTCATGGGGCTGGGAATGATCTACACCGCCATGCCGGTCACCAATGCGGTCCCGGCCGTGGTGGCCGCCGAACCGGGCATCGTCACCCTCAAGGACCTCCCACCGATCACCGGCAGGTTCGGGTAACTTTCGCCGGATGGAATTTGAGCGTCGGAAATTCATCGCGGGACTCGGCGGAATGGCGGTCGCCGCTCCACTGCTGGCGGCATGCTCACCGGGCGGCGAGGAGAAGGGCACGGGCACGGCCAGTGGGCAGAAGGCCGGAGGCCCGGGGGGCGCGCCGAAGGCGATGATTCCTGAACCCCCGAAGGGTGAGCCGGGAAGCCTGCTGTCCCAGGAATCCGTAGACACCGGGATCAAGGGTGCCCGGGCCTGGAAGATCCGCTACATCTCCAAGGACGTCAACAACGTCTCCCAGGAGGCCAGCGGCCTGGTCATCGCGCCGAACGGCAAGGGCGAGAACCGACCGATCTTGACCTGGTGCCACGGCACCACCGGACTGGGTGATGCCGCCTGCCCGTCGGCACAGCCCGACCCGGCCCGCGAACTGATCACCTACTTCCAACCCGAGGCAACCCAGCAGATCGACTACGGCGTTCCCGGACTGCAAGGATTCATCGACGACGGCTGGGTGGTCTGCGCCACCGACTACCAGGGCCTCGGGACGCCCGGGATGCACCAGTACACCGTGAACATCACCAATGCCCGAGACGGGGTCTACATTGCGCACGCGGCCCGAAAGCTCGATGCGGACGCCGGCACCGCGCTCGGGTGCGCCGGCTGGTCGCAGGGCGGCGGCGCGGCGGCCGCGGTGGCGGAACTGGATCCTGCCGATTTCGGCGACCTCAAGCTCATCGGCACCGTGCCGATATCACCGGGCGTGAGCAAGATCGCCTTGGAAAACCCGGCGTCGGTCACCGCGGCGCTGACGAATCCCAAGATCCCGCCGGACTCGCACCTGGTGATGGTGCTGGCCGGAACCTACGCGGCCAACCCGACGAAACTGACACTTGCCCAGGCCTTCTCGCCCCTGGGCGAGGAGATCATCACGATGGCCTGGAACACCCAGCCGGTGCACCATCTCAACGACGTGATCGCGCGGATGTTCCGGCTCAAGGGTGCGGTGCTCAACCCCGAACCGCCCAATTTCGGCGAGTGGAAGGCCGCGATCGACGCCGGATCGGCGGCCACCAAGAAGCCGACCGCCCCGGTACTGGTGTGTATCGACACCTTCGACGACGGAACCGTGGTGCCGGTGTCATGGCAGACCGCCTACGTCGACGCCGCCAGGAAACTCGGCGGCAACGTCGAGACCCGCGAGTACCCCAAGGACGACCACTTCTCGCTGCCGGCGAGTTGCGTCGGCGACGCCCGGGCCTGGCTGAACAAGCTGCGGGGCTGAGCCCGGGGAAGCCTAGGCGTCCACCGCGACCACCACACCGAGCGCTCCCGGCCCCAGGTGCACTCCCAGCACCGGACCGAGGTCGGTGACGATCGGCGCTCCGCAGCCCGGCAGCGCGGCGGACAAGGTAGCCGCCAGATCGGCAGCACCGTCGGGATTGTCGACATGGTGGACGGCTAACGCGGCACGCCTCTCCCCCACGACCTCCAGGACCTGCTCCACCATCGCGGCGATCGCTTTGGAAGTGGTGCGGACCCGTTGCGCCAGAACAAGTTTGCCGTCGGCGATGGTCAGGAGCGGTTTGACCGCCAGGGCGGTGCCCAACCAGGAGGCAGCCGTACCGATGCGACCACTGCGGCGCAGGTTCTCCAAGCGTTGGACGACGATGTAGGCATGCACCCGGGACGCCGCGGCCTGTGCCTCGGCGGCCACGCATTCCAGATCACCGCCGAGGTGCGCGGCGCGGGCGGCCGCCAATGCGACGAATCCCGTTCCCATACCGGCCGACTGGGAGTCGACCACCCGTACCGCGCCGTCGAACTCGTGGGCAGCGTGTTCGGCCGCACCCACTGTGCTCGACAGCTGGGTCGAGATGTGCACCGCCACAACGCCGTCGCCGGCGCTGTCCTCCAGTGCCGACCGGTAGACCGCGGCCAGTTCACCGGGACTGGCCCCGGCGGTACTGACCTGCGGACTCTGGTAGAGATCGGCTGGCATCGGATCGACACCGTCGCGCAGGTCGGCCCCTTCGCGCAGGACATGCAGTGGCACCACCCGGATTCCCCACCGCGCGATCAGATCTGCGGACAACCTCGCCGAGGAGTCCGTAACCACGACGACCGGCACGGTTGGTCAGTCCCGGTGAACCGCGGGGACGCCCGCTTCGGCCAGTGCCTTGAGCATCAGTTCGGCGACTGCCTCGTGGGCTTCGAAGTTCCAGTGGATGCGGTCCGGGTTGCCCCGGCCGCCCATGACGTGTTCGGCTGCCGCCTCTTTGAGGTCGACGAGTGGGACGTGATGGGTTCTCGCCCACTCGGTGATAGCGGCGACGGTTCCCGCCCGACCGTGATGGGCCAGACCGTAGGTCGGCGCGACGTGCACCGACGGCAGCGAGGCGACGATCGGGATTCCGGGGCGGTTGAAGTCGATTGCGCCGCGGGTCATTTCCAGATATTCGACGGTCAGGCGCGGCGGCAGTGCGGACCGGGAGACCGGCGAGAGCCGAGGGTGCAGCCAGCCGTAGCCG
>JAHBAP020000530.1 GCA_018500005.2 Mycobacterium sp.
AGCGAGCGACTCCGAGGACGCCGTTTAAAGTGCACCCATGGACCGTTTCGGCGCATACGTGAGCATACTTGAGAGCCAAGGTATCGCTGTGTCAGCGTCGACGAAGATCTTGGATTTTGGCTGCGGCGATGGTGGATTGGTCAAGAGTGCGATTTCGCGTGGTTTGGACGCATATGGTTGTGACATTGACTTCAGCCAAGTCTGGCTTGACCAAGAGTTGCTGGCCGGCTTGGTGCAGGAAGGGCGCGTGCGGAAGATAGAGGCGGCGGGACGTGACAATCCCCACTACTCGCCGTTATCTGCGGACGCCTACCGCCTGCCATTCGACGATGCAACATTCGACATCGTTGTTTCAGACCAGGTCCTCGAGCATGTTTTCAACTACTCCGAAGTAGCGCATGAGCTCTACCGCGTGTTGAAGCCCGGTGGAGTTTTCCTACACATGTTCCCTTCCAGCTTCTCGATCATCGAACCCCACATCAATGTCCCATTTGCCGGAGCTTTTGACAGCAATTGGTGGTTGCGGCTCTGGGCGGTTCTGGGTGTTCGAAACATCTACCAGAAAGATTTTTCGGTGAAAGAGACCGTCTCGTGGAACCGGGAGTTTCTGGACAAAGGCACCAATTACCTATCCAAAAGGCAGTTGCGCGAGGATTTCATAAATCTGTTCGAGGTAAGGTTCCTGGAGAGTGAATTCCTTAAGACGAGCAAGCGGGCGCGCGTTTTTCTGCTTCCGTCCGTTTATAGCTGTCTTCGCAGCAGAGTCATGTACGGCGTGCGGCGGAACAAGTAGGGCGCCCCGCATTGTGCACAGTGAGAAGCTCCGGGGCCTGATTTACGGCAGTGCTTTGGTCCGGTTCCGCCACGATTGAACGGGCCTTTCAACGGCTAGGTAGATCACGAACCCGGACAGAGTTCCCAGTACGGTCAGAAGTGGAACTCTCACGAGCGGAGCCAAGTGGCCGATAGTTGGTATCGCGTAGCTCATCACGATCAAGTGCGTCAGGTAAATGCTGTAGCTGGATAATCCAATGAACTGGACTATCCGCATCCGAACGGCTGAGTCGAATGCTCGCCTGATTGCAGTCGATTGCGTGCCGAACCCGTAGATAATTATTACGCACGCGACGAAGGATTGGATCGAAAACCTGAATGTGTATCGGAACCACTCGTTACGAAGAACGAGGCTGGCGGTGAACATTAAAATCGCGAGAATAAACGCGAGATCCGTCTGGCAAGCTCTGACGAATGTTCTTGTGGCCGACCATCGACTCGGCTGACCCGGTGAGTGGTAAAAAGCGAATGCGGTCAGGACCCCGAGTGCAATCGCTTCCATTCGAGTATCGGAACCGTAGTAAATCCGGTCTTCATCTATGGCTCCAGTAGAGGCCGATGCGACTAGAAGGATTCGAGTGCCAAGGCTGAATAAGGCGGTCGCGAACACCCCGGCGGCTATCCATTTAGCTCCAAGTCTGAATTTCAAGGCGGCGAACCAAATGATCGCGAATGCGACATAGAACTGTTCTTCGATCGAGAGACTCCAAACAACTTCGCTGCCAGTCAGTTGCGGAAATACGCCGTTTACCCGCAACCAGTTGTAGTAGAAGAAGATGATCCCTAGGAGGGGATTCCATTCGATCGGTTCGACTAGACCAAGTGCGAGGGTCGGAATGACCACCACCGCAATCAGCGGTGGCAGAATTTTCAGAACGCGCCGAGTGTAGAATGCTTTGATATCGAATGTTCCGGTGCGGGTGTTCTCTTTGAGTAAGAGATAGGTGATGATGAAGCCGGATATACCGAAGAAGATCGTGACGCCGCTTCCTCCCGGCACAATGTCACCCATTCCGGCGTGCGCCACGACAACGAGCATCACCGCCAATGCGCGCATCGCATCGATATGAGCGTATCTGGCTGAGTTTTGGCCAGTCACGGTGCTGAGACCCCCATAGGCCGGACTGTCGGGAAGGCTATCACGGCTAATAGCCGTGCTTGCGGGACATAAGTTGCTGGTAGAACCTGACGAGTTCGCGACGTGAGAAGTCCCAGGACAGTTGCTCTCTGACTCTGGTCAGTCCCAACTGCCCCATCGCGAGCCGTCGTTGGGGATCGTCGAGGAGCTCGTCAATCGCTCGTGCGAACGCGAGTTCGTCGTTGGCCGGCACGTAAACGGCGGCGTCCCCGGCCGACACCCGTGCTTCGCGCAGGTCGAATGAGACGATTGGGCGGCCCATCGCCATGTATTCGATGACCTTGTTCATCGTCGACACGTCGTTGAGTGGGTTGAGTGGATCGGGTGAGAGGCAGACGTCGGCTGTCGATAGGCAGCGTTGAACGAATTCGTCGGGAACCCTGCCTGGAAAGTCGACGACATCGTCGATGCCCAACTGCTTACTCAGCGCGACCATGTCGTCATAGCTGTCGCCAGCCCCCATGAAGATGCAATGGAAGTCGTCGCGGCCAATGTCGGTGCGGAGCGCTTTCACGGCCCGTAGCGCGTAGTCGACGCCGTCCTGGGGGCCCATGACTCCGATGTAGGCCAGCAGATACGGCTTACCTTTGCGCAGGGTGTCGTCCTGCGGCTGTCGGGTGAAGCGGCTCAAATCCGGAGCGCTGCGGACCACCGTGACGCGCTGCGCCGGCATCTTCCCTCGCTCTATCGCGACACGCCGATAGCTTTCATTCGTCGAGATCACACCGTCGGCGGCAGCGAAGGTAAGTCTTTCGACAAAGCGTGTCAGCCGATACAGGATGGCCCGAGAACCGGTGAACCGTGACTGGAACAGTTCGGGCACCAGGTCGTGGTGGTCGAATACGAATCCTGCCCCCCACGGCCGTAAGGCCAGGGCGACTAGGAAGAGCAGGTCCGGTGGGTTGCACGCGTGGACGATGTCGACAGGTCCCTCTCTGCGGACCCTGATGGCCAGTCGCAGCGTATGCCACAGCGCCAGCCCGTATTCGCGAACGTAACCTGCCGGCCCGCCAGTCGCAGGCGTCAACGGGTAACGCAGTATCCGGACCCCGTCAATGACTTCCTCGGGTGCTTGATCCCGGTTCATGCCCGTCGGGCAAATGACGGTTACCCGGAAGCCGGCATCGACGAGCGCGCGGCTCTCCTGCCAGACTCTGCGGTCAAAAGGCACAGAGAGGTTCTCGACGAGGATAAGGATGTGGCGCGGTTGCCGCGTTTCCACCGTGCTCACTGGCCTCCGATCAGATCTTGAGCGCGTGTTAGGTTCGCTGTCATGGGCGCTACGCGGTCAGCGATCATTTCATTCTTCTCGCAAGCGATCGCCGACCGGTTGCGGGAGTCCAAAACCGACACAGCGTCGCGACGTTCGTTAGATAAATCCGCGACCATTGCATCCGTGTTCCAAAAGAAGTCGCCACGCGACTCTGTTTTGATTGAAATGTCAGACCTATCGATTACCCGACGACCAGTGAACCGCTATCGGTTTCCGGTGCTCCAGCGCTTTCGCATCGCCGGCTGGCGGCTACTCAATGAACTGGTCGACCGTATCAGGGCATCGGTTTGGCGTCCCAGCAACGTCCTGCTTGTCACGGGCAACGCCCCGGAAGCCAAGGTCGCGGAGGTCCAAGCACGGCTCGAGTTCCTGTTCTCCCATCTCAGACGCAATACTGGGTTCCGCCGGGCCCGAAGCGCTCCGATATCTGCGTACTTCCGCAACACCGGGGTTGTGGCAGTCGACACAACTGCAGTCCCCGCGATTGCCTGTCGCCGGGTGGGGTGGGTGGCCGACTTGGATTACGAGGCTAATCCCTATGACGGTTGGGCCCTCCTGGACTTTGGTGCCGCCGTTGCCAGCGACGCTCTGGAGAAATCGGTCGCGGCCGGTCGCGAGGTATTTTTTTCACGGGTACGAGAGATCACTGCAAATGGTCTGAGGCCCGCCTATCTCTTCGGCACGGGTCCGTCCTTAGGGTTGGCCGGCGCGCGTTCGTTCCGAGACGGCACGACCGTTGTTTGCAACACCATCGTCCGCGATGCTGCACTTTGGCACCAACTGAAACCTGCCTTCTTCACCGCGGGGGACGCTATCTACCACTTCGGCCATACGGACCACGCACGCGCGTTCCGACTCGATGCATTGCGCCGCCTCGAGGAGTCCGAAGGCCGCACCCTGTTTGTCTACCCGGCGCCCTTTGATGTCATCGTGCGGTCGGAGTTCCAAGATGTTGAAGAGGTACTCGTTCCAATACCGTGGGGCGAACACACGGATATCACGGTGGATCTCTTGCGAGAGTATGCGCTGCCTCAGGTCGGGAATGTGCTTAATGCGCTGCTTCTTCCGTTGGGCTGTACGTTGAGCAACGATATCCGTCTTTGGGGGTTCGACGGTCGCGCGCCGACCGACAGCGGTTTCTGGTCTAACTCCTCACGCCACGCGTATCCGGAACTCATGCAATCCTTGCGTGATTCGCACCCCGCGTTTTTTGCTGAACTGGTGCCGCGGGGCAATGAAAGTCGATATGTCAACCAAGTTCACGGCGACCTGTTGGACGAAAGATTGAGTGAGGCTGAAGATCGCGGCTTTCGATTCGAGCTGCTCCACCCCTCATGGACGCCAACTTTGCAGAAACGGTATTACGGATCCGATGATGTAACTGGGATGACCGACTCCGCAACCGTTTAGAGCTGGTGTCGGCTAACTGCGAGTGGTTGTCGGATTGCGAGTCGGCTGCCTGTTCTCGGTTTCTCGCCAGCCTGACAAGAGGCGCCGACAAAAATCATGAAGACCCAGAAAGTCAATTGAGCGGGGCCGGGCGCAACTGTGACCTCGGTGATGCCGACCAGCACCACAACGGTCAATCCGACGGTGCCCGCTATCGCGTAAGTTCCCCAGTCTGTCCTGCGTTTTGCCAGGCGTTCGCCTGCCCAGAAGGCGGCCACGGCGAGAACTGCGAATCCGATGACTCCTCCGTCGAATAGTTGCTGGAGAAAGGAATTGTGAACGTAGGACCGCTCCGGGTTTCTGACGGTCCCCTCGAGGAGGGTTGAGTAGCTCCCCGAAGCGCCGGACCGATACTGGCCGCTGGCTCCAAAGCCGAGCGCCTTACTTGGAAGATCATTGACCCACTCTTGCCAGTACTTGATTGAGCTCGCCCAAATGCGGTCGCGCCCCTGGAGGCTCAGAACGGTCTCGGCGCTCGTTGAGCGGCCAGGGCTCAATGCCTTCATAGGGGCTACGGCGAATTGGAGTCCGTTTGATAGCAAGGGAAACAAGAAGGCAAAGGTCGCGGCGAGTGCCGTCGCCGCCTGCGCCAACCAGCGAGTGGCCCCAGGCGTGCTGAATACGATCACAAGGATGGCGGCACTGACGATGATCGAAGACCGTGAACCCGCGCTGACCATGACGAAGGCTGCGGCCAGGAGAGCAAGAGACCGGAGTGCACGCCGCAATGCACCCTTCTCTGAAAACACGAAAGGAAAGCCAACGACAAAAACGGCGGCAACGGCGGGAGGAATATTAATCGAACCAGCTAGCGGAAATAGAATTCGCTCGAATCCTGACGATTCCACCAAGCCGCCAATGCGTACGTTGTAGGCGGATGAACGAAATCCGACGGCATACGTTACAACATTTATTACGAGGTAGAGACCGCAACCGTCAATCAGCGAGCTTATTATGCTCCTAGCGTCAACGGTGGCGATCAACCTGAATACCAACAAGCTAATCATCAGGAAGATCAATAATGTGTACAGATTCTCGGGACGGCCGAACGAGAGTGTGGCCGCCGATATTAGAGCGACAATCGGACCGGGCCGGCTTTGGAAGGCTCCTTCGGGCTTGCGTAAATACGCCGTCGCGACCGCGAGTCCGGTGAGGAGCAGGCCGCCTTTTGCGTGAATGGGAAAAACGGCAAGGACAGTCGGGAGAAAAATAACGATCCAGTCCGGTTTCATTGGCTCTCGGTCTGAATCAAAAATTATTGATCTAAGTCCGGTGCCGGGTTTTTCAGTCACTTTCTTTCCCTCAAAAATTGCTTCGTCGAGTTGCCGCACCAAGTAGCTAAGGCAAGCGAGCCTAACCCCAGAAGTATGCAAACCCCACTCAATACATTTGCGTTAGCAGATCCCGCCGGGGAGGTGATGGCCGCAAAGCTGAAGACAAGCGCCCCAGATGCCAACGTTATCATCGGCCAGTCGGCAATCCAGCGCTGCCAGGCGATCCTGATGTTACTTATCCGGGTGAGCGCCAACGCGGCGACTGCCATTGCGGCGAAGGCTGCAGCAGTGGTGAAGGCAACCCCGATCGCGCCGTAGCGCCGTCCGAATACGAGGATGCCGCTCAGCAGTGTTGCTGCGCCGGCGCCCGACGCCAGAGCGCTCAAGCGAGTGATGCCTGCAGTTTGGGTGAGGTAGTTCATCGGGATGAGGTAGAGCCCGTAGGCGGCCTGCGCGAAGAGCAGCACCCCGGTAACCCCGAATGACGGCCAGTAGGATTCAGGGAACAGGCGGGGCCCGGTCAGTGCCACCCCGGCACCGACGAGAGCGGGCACTACGAGCGCGGCGAACAGCTGCCATCGGACGGGGCCCAGTGTCTCTTGGGTCGGCGCGGGAAGGACTTCCCGCGAGTAGTGCGCAAGGGCGGCTCGGTTGCTCTCCGCAAGGACAAGGCTGGCCACCGACGCGAGGTTGAAACCGAAGGCGAACAGCCCCACCTGATCGGCTGGCGCCACTGCCGCCATTGCGGGACGACTTAAGGAGGCGAGTGCCCAAAGGGCGGCGCTGTGTGGAACCAGCGGGAGCGTGAACATGATCAGATAGCGGATCTGCCCGAAGTCGATTTTCGCGTGCGGTAACCGAACAAGGGCAGCTGCAACAATTGCAGCTAGAACTGCGCTGACCAAGTCTGAAATCGCCCAACCCAGGACGCCGAGACGCATTCCCACGACGAATATCAGCTTTGCGGCCGCTGTCACGACAACAGACGTCAGCGAAATTGCGATGAATCGGTGCAAGTCCTGGCGGGCTTGAGCTACCCACAATGCGTAAGTTGACGCCGCTGGTTGAAATCCGATCGCCATGAGCTCAATGGCCCAGATATAACCGCTGACGCCGAGCATCGTGGGGACGAACAAGGTCACTACGGCAGCAGCTGGGAGAACGATGACCGGAAAGATGTAGTAGCAGTACGTCCCTGCAGCGCGCAGCAGGGAGGGGCCGTTTTCGTCGTCCCTGGCCGCTGCCCGGACAATTAGCTGGATCAAAGGTGCCGCGATGATTGCGATGATGAATAACGAAGTTGCGGATAACACCGATGCAGCCCCGTACTCAGCCGGCGACATCACCTGGGTGACGAACGGAAGTATGAGTAGCGATACACCTCGTTGCAGGCCGGCCAGCGAAACATAGATCAACGCCGCCGCTCCGGATTTGCCGGCTTGGGCCACAGCTAGTCGACCTGCGATCCGGGAACGCAGGGCCTCAACCGGCCGGAAGCGATCACTCCGAGCCCAGCCGTGCAGTTGCCCCGCCATCAACGACGAGCACCGCGCCGGTCACGAAGCGTGCATCGTCACCGATCAGAAAGGCCACTGCGCCGGCTACGTCCTCAGGACTCCCGATACGACGCAGCGCAGTTCGTTGACACAGGATGGCCTTGCGCTCGTCGGATGACTCCTGGCCCCAACGGGCGAACCCCTCCTGGAGCTTTCTGGTGTCGATCGCACCGGGTACGACAGCGTTGACCCGAATCTCGGGACCAAGATCGAGTGCCGCAGAACGCACCCATCCCTCCAACGCGGCCTTTGATGTTGCGTAGGCCGTGATTCCGGTCGTCGTGGCGTGCCCGTGGACGCTGCCGATGACCACGACCGATCCATCATTGGTCGCGAGACTTTCACGGGTACCCGCGACGAGTGCATCGGCCGCGATGACATTGACTCTCAGGGTGTCGAGCCAATCGGTGACTGTCGTTTCTCCGGCAGCGGCCATGGGTTGTATCGCCGCATTGTGCACAACCGACTTGATCTTGTACTGCTGGGAGAGCTCACGGGCCAGTTCGACGAGGTGTTCCGAATCGCGCAAGTCCGCGCGGAGATCCACGTCGGCGTCGGTGGCGGGGACTTGATCGATCCCGATGGTGGTGTAGCCGTCTGAACGCATTCTTCGGCAGAGGGCCGCGCCGATCCCGCCTGCCGCTCCAGTGATGATGACGGCGCGGCTCACTTCGTCAGTTCCTCGATTAGGAAGTCGACGGCGGTCTGGCTGGCCCGCGCAACACCTTGGCGGGTGTTGGACGCGTTGTGCGCGCCGAGCACAACACTGGGCAAATCGCGTAGCGGGCTGTTCATCGGCAGGGGCTCAACTTCGAACACGTCGAGGGCTGCACCCGCGAGCCGACCCTCCTCCAAAGCGCTGATCAGGTCCGGCTCGGCGACCACCGGCCCCCGAGCCACGTTGACCAAGTAAGTGTCGCTTTTCACCAGCGCTAGCCGTTCGGCGTCGATGAGGTGATACGTCTCCGGGGTCAAGGGGC
>JAHBAP020000445.1 GCA_018500005.2 Mycobacterium sp.
AGTGATCTGAGCGCGCCGGGCGGTCGGGTCTCGGCTGAGGCGGTGCGCCACCACGACGAGGAACGTCGGGCCCAGATGCGTCAGCGCTGGGAGAAGATGGCCGACAATCTCGGCATCGAACGGACCGTCGACATCGCCGACCTCACATACAACGACGAACACCGGGCCGACGTCACCGAGTGGCTCAACGCCCACGGCTGGACGGCGTCAGGGACGGTGTCCACCGATGAAATGCGTCGTCTGGGTCGCTGGGTGGATGTGCAGTCCCCGGACTATCAGGACGGCTTTTCCACCTTCGTCGTCGGCGAGAAGCTCTAAGCGATCAGCCAGGGCACTGCGACTCGCGTGACATCGGCGATCAAGGCGTTCAAAGCCGGTGCCTCGGGGTCTGCGGCGCGGGTGCGGGTCATCACTGACAGGACCAGGCGTTCCCCATGGGGCCCGAAGGCCACCCCGATGTCGTTGGTGCTGGCGTAGTCGCCCGCTCCGGTCTTGTCTGCGACTGTCCACCCCGGCGGCAGGCCGGCCCGAATCCTGGTGTCGCCTGTGACGATGGTGCGCATCCACTCGTTGATCTGCGCCCGATGCGGTTCGTCGAAGACGTCTCCGAGGAGCATGTTCTTAAAGCCTGTGCCCATCCCGCGCGGACTGGTGGTGTCCCGAGGGTCGCCGGGGTAGGCGGTATTGAGTTCGGTTTCCCAGCGCACCATCCAGGTGCGGTCATCGCCCACCGCTCGGGCGAACTCGGTCACGCTCGCCGGGCCGCCGAGGATCTCGACCATCAGGTTGGTCGCGGTGTTGTCACTCTGCCGCACCGCGGCTGCGCACAGGTCCGATAGCGGCATCCAGCCACCCAGATTCGGTTCGGTCATCGGTGACGCGACCGGAACGAACAACGCCGGGTCGATGAAAACCTCGTCGGCGAGCCGAATTTCACCTTGTTGGTCTTTACGCAGGATCGCGCCGGCGACGTACGCCTTGAACGCCGAGCAGGTGGCGAAAAGATCGTCGGCTCGCCAGGCCACCGCGCGGTCCGAGGCGAGGTCCCTACCGTAGAAGCCCACCTTGGCGTTATAGCGGTCCTCAAGTGCCCCGAGTTGTTCCTCAATCGGCATGGGAGCGGCCTGCGGGCGCGGAACACCGGTGGTGGTCAGTGCGGTTGCGGCCGCACCGGCGATCAGAATCCGGCGCCGTGAGATCTGCATGGCCGAACAATAGCCGCGGAATGGGTCGGTCCACGGGCTGGCTACCATGGCCCTCAACCTCAAGAAAGGACCCCCATGCCCGGAGTGCAGGATCGAGTCATTGTCGTCACCGGCGCAGGCGGTGGCCTGGGCCGCGAGTACGCGCTGACCCTGGCCAAGGAAGGCGCCAGCGTCGTCGTCAACGATCTCGGCGGTGCTCGGGACGGCACCGGGGCCGGTCACTCGATGGCCGATCAGGTCGTCGATGAGATCAAGGCCGCCGGCGGGCGAGCGGTGGCCAACTACGACAGCGTCGCCGAGGCCGCGGGCGCGGCCGGCATCGTCAAGACCGCAGTCGAGGAGTTCGGCAAGATCGACGGCATCGTGAGCAACGCCGGCATTCTGCGCGACGGCACCTTCCACAAGATGACCGACGAGGCCTGGGATTCGGTGCTGAAGGTGCACCTCTACGGCGGTTACAACGTGATTCGCGCGGCCTGGCCGCACTTTCGCGAACAGGGCTACGGCCGCATCGTGGTAGCGACCTCCACGAGTGGTCTGTTCGGCAACTTTGGTCAGGCCAACTACAGCGCAGCCAAGCTCGGCCTGGTTGGCCTGATCAACACGCTGGCCCAGGAGGGTGCGAAGTACAACATCAAGGCCAATGCCATGGCGCCGATCGCGGCCACCAGGATGACCGAGGACATCCTGCCCCCCGAGGTGTTCAAGAAGCTGACCCCGGAATACGTCGCGCCGGTCGTCGCGTACCTCTGCACCGAGGAGGTACCCGACACCGCGTCGGTGTTCATCGCCGGCGGCGGCAAGGTCCAACGGGTGGCGCTTTTCCAAAACAAGGGCGTCACCTTCGAGCACGTGCCCAGCGTCGACGATGTCGCCGCCCAGTGGTCGACGATCGACGACCTGTCCGCACCGGAGCCGGCATCCTTCCGGCTGTGACGACGTGAAAGCTCTTGTCGCCCAAGAGCTCAGCGGGCCGAGTGGTCTGGTCTACACCGACGTTCCCGATCCGGCGCCCACGCCGGACTCGGTGCTCGTCGATGTGCGCGCCGCCGGGGTGTGCTTCCCGGACCTGCTGCTGATCGGCGGGCGGTACCAACTTCGGGTCGACCCGCCCTTCATTCCGGGTACCGAGGTCGCCGGCGTGGTCCGGTCGGCACCGGAAGGTTCCGGCTTTAGGCCGGGGGACCGGGTGTTCGGGCCGGTACTGCTCGGCGGATACGCCGAACAGGCGGCCATCCCGTTGGGTGCCGCTATGTCGACGCCGCCGGAACTCGATGACGCACAAGCGGTTTCGCTGCTGGTCAACTACATAACCATTTACTTCGCGCTGAAGCGCCGTGCCGCGCTGCGGTCGGGTGAGACCGTCCTGGTACTCGGCTCGGCCGGCGGCCTGGGTACCGCGGCGATCCAGGTCGCCAAGGCGATGGGCGCGCGCGTCGTCGCGGTGGTGCACCGGGAGAAGGCTCGAGACTACGTCGCCGGACTGGGCGCCGACGTCGTGTTGCCGATGACCGATGGGTGGTCGAAGGCGGTGCGGGAGAACGCCGGTGGACGCGGGGCCGACGTGGTGGTCGACCCGGTCGGTGGAGAACCGTTCGATGAGGCGGTCCGCGCCCTCGCTGTCGAGGGCCGGTTGCTGGTCCTCGGGTTCGCCGCCGGAGCGATCCCGGCCGTCAAGGTCAACCGCTTGTTGCTGCGCAATGCCGGGGTGCTCGGCGTCGGCTGGCGCGAATACCTGATGGCTAACCCGAACGCGCAGGCGGAGTACGGCCAAGGCGTCGGCGAACTGGTCAGAGAAGGCCTCAGACCGCCTGTGCCGCAGCGCTATCCGCTGTCCGAAGGCCGCGCAGCCCTGGAAATCCTGGCCGCCGGCGGATTGTACGGGAAGCTGGTGCTGGAGCCCTGACGCTGCTGTCGCGTCAGCCCGAGTTGAGCGGATTCTTGACGAGGATCACCAGGTCGGCTCCGCGCCTCGCCGTAGGTCAGGCCAGCATCGGGTCGATGATCGAACGGGGCACGAGAACCTCTGTGGCTCCAGCGGATTCGGCTAGCAGCGTGCCCTGGCTGAAGAAGAAGATGACTCCGTCGTTGGTGATAGCGAAGTTCTGATAGTTGGCCGGATCCAGACCGACGTCCGGCGGAATCACCACCGGCTGCCCTGCCTGCTTCTGCAGGTCCGCAACGACCACCGGGAATATGACGGGCAGCGGATCGGTCTCCGGCTGCCACAGGGTCTCGAAGGTGACCGGCTTGCGGAAGGCCTGGTCCCACACGAAGGACTTGAACGACGTCCGCGGGTGGGCTCCACCGGTGTTCTGGTAGACCTTCAGGACCGTCGAGATCTGGCCGCGTGGCGGCACCAGCGACTCGTAGTTTGTCGGGGTGATCTGCAGCGAGTAAGGAGCGGTGCGGGACTGGGGCGACTTCGCCGCCCCCAGGAAGGAGTCACGGGTCTTGCTCACGAAATCGGAGATCGACCTCATGTCCGGCCAGTTGCTCGGAACGCTGATGTTGATGACATAACCCGGATCGGTCACCACGATCTGGCACATCTTGCCGGTGTTGGTGCCCTTGAGGTCGGCGCAGTAGTCCTTCGGCGCGGCCGAGGCGACGGTCGGGGAACTGAAGAGTATCGCTGCCGTAGCGGCGGCGGAGAGCGCCTTTCGCATCGTTGGAATCGAAGCAGACATGCAGCGAACGTACCCGTGGGCCCGGGGCGTCGCCGAATCCAGACCGGGGAGTTGGCAGTCCGACGCCAGCGGCAAACCTATCCAGCCTGCGCAGTCGGAGCCGGTCGCGATCATCGTCACACCCGGGGAGTGGAGCAGCCGCCGGGCTGCAGGTAGGCCGGCGTCGAGTGAACACCGGACTGGACGTTGGACACCCTGGTCGGCTCCCTGCGCGACCCCGCCGCCGAGGACGTCGACTAGCTTGGGGCCGTGAGTACCGGTGGACTTATCCTGGTTGCGGTGGCGATCGCCGTCGGCCTGGCTGGCATCCTGGTGCCCCTACTGCCTGGCACGCTGCTGGTCTGGGCGGCAATCGCGGTGTGGGCGTTCGTGGTCGGCACCGCCCCGGCATGGGTGGTGCTAGGCCTGGTCACCGTGATCCTCGGGGCAGGCATCCTGGCGAAGTACCTTTGGCCCGCCAAGCGCATGAAGGCCGCCGACGTCAGCAACCGCACCCTGGCCGCCGGTGCGATCCTGGGTATCGCCGGGTTCTTCGTGATCCCGGTCGCCGGCCTGCTCGTCGGCTTCGTCCTGGGCGTCTATCTGGCCGAGTACGCCCGCCGTCGCGACCGAAGCCGGGCGTGGGTGTCTACCAAACACGCCATCAAGGGCGTCGCGCTGTCGGTCGGAGTGGAACTCACCGCGGCCCTTCTTGCGACGGCGGCGTGGGTCGTCGGCGTCTTCGCCTAGCCCAGCAGTCGCGTCCGCAGTCGCGCCACGTCGTCGTCGGTCACCCCGGCGGCGGCCAGGTACCTGCTCAGGTCACCATGCGTCTCGTCGAGCACCCGTCGGGCGCTGGCCAGGTACTCCTCGCGCACCCCGAGAACCTCGTCGGTCAGTCGCGACTCGGCGAATGACAGCACCTCGTCGGTCATCCCCTCGCGGCTGCGCATCGTGGTCAGGATGGCATCGCGCAGCGGTCCGACAGCGTCATTGCTGCGCAGGTAATCCGCGAGAACGGCGTCGGCCGGAACCCCTGCCGCCTCCAGTGCGACGGCAACCGCGAAGCCGGTGCGGTCCTTTCCGGCGAAGCAGTGCACCAGGACCGGCCGGCCTGCGCCGAGCATCGTGACGATCCGTCGCACCGCGTGCCGGGCGCCGCCGAGGGTTGGGAAGCGCTCGTACTCCGCGGTCATCCACCGCCGTGCGGCCACGGCGGGCTCCTCCTCGGAGTACTCCGTCATCATCTTGTTCCAGCTGGACTCGTGCGGTGCCTCGCCGGGGGAGTCCTCGTGTGAGTGCGTCACCTCCGGGAACGGAAGGTTGTGTACCGCAACGCCATCGGGCACTGCGCCGCCGCCGCGACGGGCCACCTCGGCAGGGGAGCGCAGATCGGCGACATCGGTGATACCCAGTTCGGTCAGCGCGCGACGGCCCGCGGCATCGAGCTTGCTCAGCTCGCTGGACCGGAACAGCCGCCCCGGCGCAAGCCCGGCCGTCTCGGCAACGTCCCGGAAATTCCATGCGCCGGAGAGGCTCACCTTCGGGTCGCCGCCGCGGCCATCGGACCCGGCTCCCGGCCGCGTTCGGCCTTGGCGATGGTCCGGAAATGCACCTCGTCGGGCCCGTCGAAGATTCGCATCGCGCGCTGCCACCCGTACATCCGAGCCAGCGGGAAGTCATCGCTCACCCCGGCGCCGCCGTGGATCTGGATGGCCCGGTCGATCACGTTGAGGGCCATCTGCGGGGCCACCGACTTGATCTGCGACACCAGCGAGAACGCCGCCCGGTTGCCCTCCCGGTCGATGGTCCACGCCGCCTTGTGGCACAGCAGCCGTGCCTGATCGATTTCGTTGCGGGACAACGCGATCTGCTGTTGCACCATGCCCTGTTCGGCCAACGGCTTGCCGAACGCGATGCGGGTGCGGGCACGTTCGGTCATCAGTGCCAGGGCGCGTTCGGCCACCCCGATGGCCCGCATGCAGTGGTGGATCCGGCCCGGCCCCAGTCGGGCCTGGGCGATCGCGAAGCCCATGCCCTCCTCGGCGAGCAGATTCGATGCCGGCACCCGCACGCCTGAGTAGACGATCTCGGCGTGGCCGTGCTGGTCCTGCCAGCCGAAGACCGACGTCGAGCGCAGGATGTTGACCCCGGGGGTGTCCATCGGCACCAGGATCATCGACTGCTGTTGGTGAGATGCCGCATCGGGGTTGGTGCGGCCCATCACGATGAGGATCTTGCAGCGCGGGTCGTTGGCGCCCGAGGTCCACCACTTGCGGCCGTTGATGACGTAGTGGTCGCCGTCGCGGGTGATCTCGGTCTGGATGTTGCGGGCGTCGCTGGAGGCGACCGCCGGTTCGGTCATCGAGAAGGCACTGCGGATCTCTCCGGTCAGCAGGGGTTCGAGCCACTGGTTCTTCTGGTCCGGGGTGCCGAACATGTGCAGCACCTCCATGTTGCCGGTGTCGGGGGCCGCACAGTTGATCGCCTCGGGGGCGATCTCGGTACTCCACCCGGACAACTCCGCCAACGGGGCGTACTCGAGGTTGGTCAGCCCGGACTCAGCGGGCAGGAACAGGTTCCAGAGGCCGAGTTTCTTGGCCTTGACCTTCAACTCCTCCACCACCGGCGGGACGGTGAAGTCACCGGCGCCGGCGGCAGCCCGGTACTCCTCGTAGGACTTCTCAGCCGGGAAGACCTCCGTGACCATGAAGTCGGTGAGGCGTTGGTGGTAGTCGGCGCCCTTGGCGGACATGGCGAAATCCATATCGCCACGATAAGCCCCCCGAAGTGGAGACTCCTATCCGCCTGTGCTGATCGTTCGCTCGGAGTATCAGAGGACGGTGGACGCCGGCAGCGCGCCGATCGCTCCGTCGCCTCCGATGATCACCTCGCCCTTGAGGGTCGACTGGGCGCGGATGGTCGCCAGACTCTGGTGGAGAGCCCAGGAGTCGTATGCCGCCTTGACGAGGCTCTCCGGGGAGGTGACCGCGTCGTTGCTGATGTCCCAGAACATCATTCCGCGCAAGCCCAGCGCCTGGGCCCATTCGGACTTCTGGGCGATCGACGTCGGCGTCTCGAATGAACTGAAGAGGCCCTTGGACTTGTTGTACAGGTAGGCCGCCTGGGCGTTGTCATCCCAGTACAGCTTCCACCCGCTGCTCGGATCCTGCAGTTGGGCCAGCAGATCCTTGTAGTCGTAGACACCTGCCTCGAAGGTGCCCGGCGCCTTCCCGGTGGCGGTCTCCAGGTAACCGCCGTCGCCGCCGTCGGCGACACCGCTCCATCCGCGGGTGTACAGAGGGGCGCCCAGCACGACTTTGTTGGGGCTGACACCGGCGGCCAGGTACAGATCGACCGCGTGCTTGATGTCGTAGCCGTTGGGGTCCCCGGTGAAGGCGGACTGGTGGCCGGTGACGTTCTCCCAGGTGCCGTGGAAGTCGTAGGACATCAGGTTGAAGAAGTCCACGCTCGGCGCCAGGCCGGCGAGGTTGAAGTTGGCGATCTTGTCGTAGCCCGCCGGCGAAGCCACTGAGATCTCGTACTTCCGGCCGTTCTGCTGACCTAGGACGTCGAGCTTGGTCCGCACCAGTTTGAGCAGTTCGGCGTAGTTGGCCCCGTCGCTCGGGCTGGCGGAGTTGCCGTCCAGGCCACCGCCACCGGGATACTCCCAGTCGAAGTCGATCCCGTCGAACATGCGATAGGTGTCGAGGAAGCCGACGATCGAGTTGGCCAGCTTCTCCCGGCCCGCCGCGGTCGAGACGACCGTGCTGAAGTTGGAAGACAACGTCCAACCGCCCAGAGCGATGCTGACCCTCAGGTTCGGGTTCTTCTGCTTGAGCTGGGCGAGTTGGTTGAAGTTCCCCCACACAGTCTGCGTGGACCTGGGGTCGCTCGGTGGGTAGTACCAGAGATCAGCTTCGCCCGATACCGATTCCGCTGCGGTGAAACGCTTTTCGAGTGCCGCATAGGTGTCGTAGATCGCGACCTCGCCCGTACTGGTCAGGTTCAGGAACGAATAGATGACGTGGGTGAGTTCGCCGGCGGGGATGTCTGCGGGCTGGAAATTGCGGCCGTACACACCCCACTCCGGGGAGTAGGCGGCCAGCACCTTGGTCTGCGCCGCGGGGGCTGCGGCGTCGTCGTTGGTGATGGTGCCGG
>JAHBAP020000184.1 GCA_018500005.2 Mycobacterium sp.
CGGCTCTACGGAGTGGCCTACACGCTGGGCAACATCGGCGATAGCTGCCTCATCGGGCGCATCGCGCTCGACCGGGTCAACACCGACGAGCTCGATCGGTTTCTAGGGCAGGTGCTCGAGGCCGTCAACAATGACTTCAACACACTGCTGGAACTCGGGTTCGCCTCCTCGATCCGCAAGGAGTGGGCCTGGCGGGTGGCCCGCGGGGAGTCGCTGAAGAACCTGGAAGCCTTCGAGCACCTCATCGAAGACGACGCTATCGACCACGACGATATCGACCACGACGATGAAGACGGACCCGGTCAGGCCGGCGAACCAGACAAACGGTGAGCGCCGTCATGAGAGACTTCCGGTCATGGCTGACGGTTGCACGCTGATCCTGCTCCGCCACGGCGAAAGCCAGTGGAATGCGCTCAATCTGTTCACCGGCTGGGTGGACGTCGACATCACCGACAAGGGCCGGGCGGAGGCTGCCCGAGCCGGTGAACTGATCGGCGGACTAGACCGGCTGCCCGACGTGCTCTACACCTCGCTGCTGCGCCGGGCGATCAACACCGCGAACATCGCCCTGGACAAGGCCGACCGGCACTGGATCCCGGTACACCGCGACTGGCGGCTGAATGAGCGGCACTATGGGGCCCTGCAGGGCCTGGACAAGGCGGCGACCAAGGCGAAGTACGGCGAGGAACAGTTCATGGCCTGGCGGCGCAGCTATGACACCCCGCCGCCGCCGATCGAACCGGGCAGCGAGTTCAGTCAGGACACCGATCCGCGCTACGCCGATATCGGCGGCGGTCCGCTGACCGAATGCCTCGCCGACGTGGTGGCCCGGTTCGTCCCGTACTTCGAGAGTGCCATCGTCCCGGATCTGCGGTCCGGTAAGACCGTATTGATCGTCGCGCACGGCAATTCGCTTCGCGCGCTGGTGAAATACCTCGACGGGATGTCCGACGCGGATGTGGTCGGGCTGAACATCCCGACCGGCATCCCGTTGCGCTATGACCTCGACGCCGATCTCAAGCCGATCGTGGCCGGCGGGACCTACCTCGACCCCGATGCCGCCGCCGCGGGAGCGGCCGCAGTCGCGAGCCAGGGATCCAAATAAACAACCGGTGAACAGCCACTGAACTCGTGGTTCGGCTGGTGTACCGGGTTTTTTCGGGAGCCCACCGGGTGCGTACGCTTTCGGCGTGAGTGTTAGCGCGGCGGCTGTGGGGGGCCTCGCGGGCGTGACGGGTCTCGCCTTGGGAGCCGGATTCATCAGCGCATTGCCCCGGATCCGCGGGCGGCACGGTGCCACCGACCCCAACCGTATGACGGGCGCAGAGTTGCTGAAGCGTGCGGTTTCCAACGCTCCAATCGGACTTTTGGTGGTTGATTCCTCCCGGCAGATTCTGGTCAGCAACCGGACCGTGGTGGGGATGGGCATGCTGCGGGAGGGTGTCCTCGACGATCGGCTGTGGGCCGCTGCGGAGCGAACGTTGGCTACCGGCGAGGAAGCCGATGTGGACCTGTCCGCGCCGCACGGACTGTCCGGCCGCAGGGCCGGCCTGGCGGTTCATGCCCGGATCCGCCTGCTCAGTGAACAACCACCCCGTCTGGCGGTGATCTATCTGGATGACCAGTCCGAGCAGGCCCGCATGGAGGCCACCCGCCGCGACTTCGTCGCCAACGTGAGTCACGAGTTGAAGACCCCCGTCGCGGCGATGGGCGTCCTTTCCGAAGCGCTGCTGGAGTCCACCGACGACCCGGACACCGTGCAACGGTTCGGCGGCAAGATCTACGCAGAGTCCCAACGACTGGCCAGCATGGTGGGCGACCTGATCGAACTGTCCCGGCTGCAGGGCGCCGAGGCGCTGCCCGAAATGGTGGCGGTCGATGTGGATAGCATTGTGCAGGAGGCGATTTCGCGCTATCGAGTGGTTGCCGAAAGGGCGGATATCGCAATCACCACCGATGATGCCACCGGCTTCCGGGTGTTGGGTGACGAAGAGTTGCTGGTCACCGCGATCGCCAACCTCATCTCGAATGCGATCGCCTATTCCCCGAACAACTCGACGGTGTCGATCAGCCGCCGCAGTCGTGACGACATGATCGAAATCGCCGTCACCGACCGCGGTATCGGAATCGCGAAATCCGATCAGGAGCGGGTGTTCGAACGGTTCTTCCGGGTGGACAAGGCGCGATCCCGCGCCACCGGCGGAACCGGACTCGGACTGGCCATCGTCAAGCACGTCGCGGCCAACCACAACGGCAACATCAGGCTGTGGAGCCAGCCCGGAACCGGTTCCACATTCACCTTGTCCATCCCCGCCTACCGCGGTCCGGATACCGAAGCCATCGAAGATCAGGAGGAACTGTGACCCGGGTACTGATCGTGGAGGACGAAGAGTCACTTGCCGATCCGCTCGCCTTTCTGTTGCGCAAGGAGGGGTTCGAGACCACCGTCGCCGCTGACGGCCCCTCCGCCCTGGCCGAGTTCGACCGCACCGGCGCCGACATCGTGCTGCTGGATTTGATGCTTCCGGGGATGAGCGGTACCGACGTGTGCAAGCAGTTGCGCTCGCGTTCCGCGGTCCCGGTCATCATGGTGACCGCCCGTGACAGCGAAATCGACAAGGTCCTCGGCCTGGAACTCGGGGCCGACGACTACGTCACCAAGCCCTACTCGGCGCGCGAACTCATCGCCCGCATCCGGGCGGTGCTGCGTCGTGGTGTCGAAGCCGAGGAGATCGGCGATACCGTGCTGGATGTGGGCTCGGTCCGGATGGACGTCGAACGGCATATCGTCACGGTCGACGGCGCGCAGATCCCCATGCCGCTCAAGGAGTTCGACCTGCTGGAGTATCTGATGCGCAATAAGGGGCGGGTGCTCACCCGGGGGCAGTTGATCGACCGGGTGTGGGGTGCGGACTACGTGGGCGACACCAAGACCCTCGACGTCCACGTCAAACGCCTGCGGTCCAAGATCGAAACCGATCCGGCCAACCCGACGCTGCTGGTGACGGTGCGGGGACTGGGCTACAAGCTCGAGGGCAGCTAGCCGCTCAGGCGACCGTCGTCATCCGGCAGGGCCGAACTGGTGACCTGCAGCGTCATCGAGCCGCCCGGGTTTTTGACCGGAATACCGAGGGACTACGAACGAGGTTCGACCGCCGTACGCGGTTAGCGCCGTCCGCCGGAGGACTTGGTCGCCGGGTGCACGGCGATCAACGGAAACCCGCTGCGCCGCTTGCAGATCGACGCAAGTTCAGCGTAGGTATTCTGGCCCAGCAACTCGGTGAGTTCGGCAGCATAGGACTGCCACACCGGCTTCTTGCCGACGTGCGCGGCGGGATCGCCGGTGCAGTACCAGTGCAGGTCCTCGCCGCCCTCGCCCCAACCGCGGCGGTCGTACTCGGTGATTGTGGTCTTGAGGATTTCGCTACCGTCGGGCCGGGTAACCCATTCCTGGGTGCGGCGGATCGGAAGCTGCCAGCACACCTCTGGCTTCATCGTCAGCGGTTCGACGCCGAGTTCGAGCGCCTTGCTGTGCAGTGCGCAGCCGACCCCGCCGGAAAAGCCGGGCCGGTTCAGGAAGATGCAAGCGCCTTTGTACTTCCGCGTGCGCAGGTGCGGCTTGTCCTCGTATTCGTCCATCTCCAGGTAGCCCTTGGGGCCCAGGCCCTTATCGCGGAACTGCCAGTCGGCGTCGGTGAGTTTCTGCACGGCGTCGTCCAGGCCGGCGCGGTCGTCGTCGTCGGACAGAAACGCTCCGTGCGAACAGCACCCGTCGTCGGGGCGCCCAGCGACGGTGCCCTGACAGGCCGGCGTGCCGAACACGCACGTCCAATTCGACAGCAGCCAGGTCAGGTCGGCAGCGATCAGGTGCTCGGGATTAGTCGGGTCGAAGAACTCCACCCACTCGCGGGGGAAGTCCAGATCGACTTCGCCAGGGTGCCTGCGTGTCACGGAGTGCAACGGTAGACCACGTGGAGCGCTAGGTTGGACTCCGTGCGATTGGGCGTGCTCGATGTGGGTAGCAATACGGTGCATCTGCTGGTGGTGGATGCCCATCGTGGCGGGCACCCGACACCGATGAGTTCGACCAAGGAGCCGCTGCGGCTCGCCGAATCGATCGACGATTCCGGCAAGTTGACCCGCAAAGGCGCCGACAAGCTGATCGCGACGGTCGAGGAATTCGCCAAGATCGCCCGCAGTTCCGGCTGCGAGGACCTCATGGCGTTCGCCACCTCGGCGGTTCGCGACGCGACGAATTCCGATGACGTCCTGGCCCGGGTACGCGCCGAGGCCGGCGTCGACCTGCAAGTGCTCTCCGGGGAGAACGAATCCCGGCTGACGTTTCTGGCGGTGCGTCGCTGGTACGGCTGGAGTGCCGGGCGCATCATCGACCTCGACATCGGTGGCGGGTCACTGGAGATGTCCTCGGGAGTGGACGAGGAGCCCGACGTCGCCCTGTCGCTGCCGCTGGGCGCCGGCCGGCTGAACCGCGAGTGGCTGACCAAAGACCCACCTGGTCGGCGGCGGGTCGCGATGCTGCGGGACTGGCTGGAAAGCGAACTGGCCGACCCGGCCAAGGCGATCCTCGACGCCGGCGCCGCCGATCTGGCTGTGGCGACCTCCAAGACCTTCCGGTCGCTGGCCCGGCTGACGGGGGCGGCCCCGTCGGCGGATGGCCCCCGCGTAAAACGTGTCCTTACCGCCAACGGCCTTCGGCAACTCATAGCGTTCATCTCTAGGATGACCACTGCAGACCGTGCCGATCTGGAAGGGGTCAGTGTCGAGCGGGCCCCGCAGATCGTGGCCGGCGCACTGGTGGCGGAGGCAAGTATGCGAGCACTGTCCTTGGACTCGGTGCAGATCTGCCCGTGGGCGCTGCGCGAGGGCATCATTCTGCGCCGACTGGACAGTGAGGCTGACGGGACCGCGTTCGTGCAGGCTGCGCGGGCCGATTGAGAGGCGAGACACCATGAGCGCATCAGAGGACAGCACACGGCCCCTTTCGGTGGCCGAGTTGCTTGCTCGTAACGGCACCATCGGTTCACCGCCGGTCGGGGGCAGGCGGCGTAAGCGCCGCCGCAACAGCGACGGTGTCTCCGTCGCCGAGTTGACCGGCGAGATCCCGGTGGTCGACGCCGAGGAATATGCCGAGGAATATGCCGAGGAATATGCCGAGGAGTACCTCGAAGACGACGACGGCGAAGACGACGGCGAAGAGGAGTCTTTCGAGGCTGGCGAGGTGGTTGACGAAGCCGGGGTCTACGAGGAACAGGCCTACGAGGAACAGGCCCACGAGGAAGCCCGCATCATGTCGGCCGAGACCGTGGTGGTCTACACCTCGACCGAGGTCCCCGAATATGCGAGCGAGTACGCCGCCGTTGAGGTTTCCGGGTCCGGGGCCGAGGAAGCTGAGGAACGCGTCGAGGTCGAGGCCGACATCCAGGCCGACATCCAGGACGAGGCCGAGGCCGAATACCCGGACGAGGTCGATAGCGTCGGCGAGAGTCTCGTCGAGTACGAGGTCGAAAGCGTCGTCGAAGACGAAGCCATCGCGGTGGCGTCGCCACCGTTGTCCGCCGATCCGGTTCCGCATCGCAGCGAGGGCCCCCAACTGAGCCACGACCCGCGCCCGGTTCGCCGGTCGTCCGGTGCCGAACAGATGGCGTACGACCCGGTCGACGAATCGGTCAACCTCGATGATCTCGTGGAGGAGGATGTCGAACAGTTACGGTCCTACCTGCGGGTCTCTCAGGACACTTTGTTCTCCGGTGGAACGGTCGCCGACGACCTCGCTCGTCGCGGTATCGACGCCGGTGACCGCTACGAATCAGAAGAAGCGGAGACAGACCAGGCCGTCGCGACGGTCGTGGGTCCGGCCCGGACCCGGCAGGTGGGCAGCACCCTGTGGAATTCCGTGCTCGCGGTAATCCAGTCGTTGATGGCGGTCGTACTCGGGGCGGCGTTGTTCATCGGCTTCGATCAGCTGTGGCGGTGGAACAACCTTGTCGCCCTGATTCTTTCGGTCCTGGTGGTCCTGACGTTGGCCGCCGCGGTCCGGTTCGTGCGCAAGACCGAAGACATTGTCAGCACCCTCACCGCGGTGGCCGTAGGGCTGCTGGTGACTTTGGGTCCGCTGGCCCTGCAGTCCACCTGACCCGGTGCGCCCAGCCATCAAGGTCGGCCTGTCGACGGCCTCGGTCTATCCACTTAAGACCGAGGCCGCTTTCGAGGCTGCCGCCGAGCTGGGATACGACGGCGTCGAACTCATGGTGTGGGCGGAGCCGGTCAGCCAGGACGTCGGGGAGATCTCGCAGATGTCGCGCCGTTACGGCATGCCGGTGCTGTCGGTGCACGCCCCGTGCCTGCTGATCTCGCAACGGGTCTGGGGGTCGGATCCCGTGCTCAAGCTCGACAAGAGTGTGCAGGCGGCCGAACGGCTGGGCGCCCAGACGGTGGTGGTCCATCCGCCGTTCCGCTGGCAGCGCCGGTATGCAGACGGATTCAGCGACCAGGTGGCGTGGCTGGAGGAGCGCAGCGACGTCATGGTGGCCGTGGAGAACATGTTTCCGTTCCGGGCGGACCGGTTCTTCGGCTCCGGCCAGTCGTCGATCGAGCGGATGCGCCGTCGGGGTGGGCGGCCCGGTGTCGGGGTGTCGGCATTCGCCCCGTCCTATGACCCGCTGGACGGCAACCACGCCCACTACACCCTTGATCTTTCCCACACCGCGACGGCGGGTACCGACGCGTTGGACATGGCCCGCCGGATGGGCGACGGACTGGTGCATCTGCACCTGTGCGACGGCAACGGCGCCTCCACCGACGAACACCTCGTCCCCGGCCGGGGCACCCAGCCCACCCATGAGGTCTGTCAGATGCTGGCCGGCAGCGATTTCGCCGGTCACGTGGTTCTGGAGGTCACCACCTCGGGGGCCCGGTCGAAGGCTGAACGCGACGCGCTGCTCACCGAGTCGTTAGAGTTCGCCCGCACCAATCTGCTGCGTTAGAAGGCTGGCGATGACCTCAGAGAAGACCTCGGAAGAGATTCCGCTGTTTGCCGACGTGATGGCGCTCCAGGCGGCCGGCGAGCCTGGTCATTTCGACGCAAATCTCAACGAGCACTGGACGATTGGCCCGAAGCCGCACGGCGGGGTAAGACCTCGGAAGAGATTCCGCTGTTTGCCGACGTGATGGCGCTCCAGGCGGCCGGCGAGCCTGGTC
>JAHBAP020000069.1 GCA_018500005.2 Mycobacterium sp.
CGCACTTTCCCCCCAGGAGAAGTCGTGACCACGAGCCCGGGGGGGGGGGCCGATGCTTCCCTGCCCCTCCCCGTCGCTGCCTTTACGGGCGATACCGGCCGGCCCCGCCACACCCTCGCGGTCGAGCATCGCACGGTAGCTGGGCAGCCCGCCGTAGGCGGCGAACGCGGCGGCCGCCCGCTCGGCCGCGGCCGGCTTGTCGCCGGTGACACACACCGGCAAGGCCGCTATGACGCGCGGCGCCGGGCGGCCGAACTCGTCGGCGGACCTGGTGATGGTCGGGACGATGTGCGCCGCCAGCGTCACCGGGCCGGTACACCAAGTCAGCGTGCCGTCCGCCAGCGCCGCGGTGACGCGCAGCATCTGTTCCCCCAGGGCCGCCACCACCACACCGAATCCGGTAGAACCTTTGGCACTGATACCGGCGTGCACCCGGTACATCTGGCCGTCAAAATTGGCAGGTTCATTGCGCGACAACGGCATCAGGACGCTCAGATACTCGCGAAGGTGGCGAACCGGCTTGTCGTAACTCAGACCGAACATATCCTCGATGACGATCTTGTGGCTCAGCCCGATACCGAGGGTGAAGCGGTTCTCCGACGCGGCCGCCACTGTGTGACTCTGCTGGGCGATCGCATGCGGGTGGCGCGGGAAGGTCGGCACCACCGCCGTGCCCAGTTCGATGCGCGGCACGGTGGTGCCCACCACCGCCAGTGCGGTCAGCGCGTCGTGACCGAAGATGTTGGGCACCCAGTACGACGCGAAACCGTCCCGTTCGGCCGCGGCGGCTTCGGCCACCACGTCCCGAAGTGTTCCGTCATTGACCGCCCCGCCGAAGATTCCGTACTTCATCACCACGACGATACGGACCTGCCGCCGAATCAGCAGGTACCGACGAAGGGCGGCACCGATATCCACGTTTACGGCACATAGCCCGCCGGGAATACCCAAGGTTGGCATTGTGCGCGCCACACGGGAACCGGAGTTAGTTCATGTCAATCGAATCCTCATCGCAGGGGCGGACCCAGATGTTCGCCCGGGTGCTCGGCCCGTTCCTGGTCGTCGTGCCGCTCACCGCGGCACTGCGCGCACCGCAGATGCAGACCTTGCTGGCCGATTTCGAGGCCAACCCGTTGTGGCCCTGGGTGGTCGGCGCCTACGTCTTCCTGTTCGGACTGGTTGTCGTCGCTCTGCATACGTCGTGGAACAGTCCGGCCGCGGTGATGATCTCGGCGCTGGGCTGGCTGTTGGTGTTGCGCGGGGTGCTGCTGATGGCCTTTCCGGCCGCGTTCATGGCGGCGGCGAACGCGGTGATCGGGGCGGGCCTGGTCTGGCGGATCGGCTATGTGGGCCTGGCACTGGCGGGGCTCTACCTGACCGCGGTGGGCTGGTGGCCCTCGGGCAGGCGAGCCCGCGACTGACCCGATCGGGCTTCGGAGGTGGCAGCCGGTGAAGCGCCGCCTCGTGATGGCACTGCGTCGGTTGCGCAACGCCCGGCGCCCCGCTGTGACCGTCACACCCGCCCCGGGCGACGTGCTGACCGAATGGGATCTTGCCGTGCCGGCTCGGGACGGAACCCTATTGCGGGTCAACGTCTTCCGGCCGTCTCACGACCACCCGGTCCCGGTGATAGTGAGCGCCCACCCGTACGGCAAGGACCACATCCCGGCTCGCCGGCGCGGAGTCAACACGCAGTATCGCGTCTTCCCGCAGCCCCATCCGATCCGGTTCTCGGCCTGGACCGGCTGGGAGGCCCCCGACCCCGCGGTCTGGGTGGCGCGCGGATACGCGGTGATCAACGCCGACCTGCGCGGGGCCGGCACCTCCGACGGGGTCGGCGAACTGCTGTCCCGACAGGAGCATCTGGACTACCACGACCTGATCGAGTGGGCAGGCACCCAGCCTTGGAGCAACGGCCGCGTCGGCCTGCTGGGGGTGTCCTACCTGGCGATCAGCCAATACGGGGCCGCGGCGACCCACCCGGCGCACCTTGCGGCCATCTGCCCTTGGGAAGGTCTCAGCGACGTCTACCGTGACCTTGCCTACCCCGGAGGGGTCCGAGAAGACGGCTTCACCATCATGTGGAGCACGATGACCGACCGGGCGGCCCGGATGACCGAGAAGGTGCGGACGCAGTTCGTCGCCCGTCCAAACCTGGACGAGTGGTACGACTCGCACACCCCCGATCTGGAAGGCATCGAGGTCCCGATGCTGGTGTGCGGCAGTTTCTCCGACCACAACCTGCACACCCGCGGGTCCTTCGAGGCCTTCCGCCGGGCCTCTTCGGCACAACGCTGGCTCTACACCCACCGCGACGGCAAGTGGGCCCACTTCTATTCCGATCAGGCGCTCGGGGCACAGACCGCGTTTTTCGACCACTTCCTCAAAGGCGAGGACAACGGCTGGGATCGCACACCGCCAGTGCGGGTGGCCATCCACGAGGAGGGTCCCGATCCGGTAGCCGTGGTGGGCGAGACCGCCTGGCCGCCAAAGGATCTGGAATGGCGGACACTGCACCTGGATCTTCCCGGCAGACAGCTGACCGAGGATCCGCCGGCCGGTGAGGCTCAGACCGGCTTCGATTTGCGCGAGTCCACACTGTCACTGACCTGGAGAGTGGAGCAGGACTGCGACATCATCGGACACAGCGCCCTGCGGCTGTGGGTCAGCCTGGAAGACACCGACGATGCGCACCTGTTCGTCGGGCTGCGCAAGTTCCGCCGGGGCCGCGAGTGCGTCTTCGAGGGCTCCTACGGCTTCGGTTTCGACATGATCACCCGGGGCTGGCAGCGGGTGGCGCACCGGGAACTGGACCGGGCTCTCAGCACGCCCTGGCAGCCGGTGCACTCCCATCGCCGCGCCGAACCGGTCGCCCCCGGCGAGATCGTTCCCGTCGACATCGCCCTTCGTCCCCATGCGACCCGGATGCGGGCCGGCGACTTTCTCCGCCTCGACATCCGCGGCCCCTGGCATTTCCCACGCAATCCGCTGACCGGCCAGTTCCCGGCGGGTTACCGGCGTAGCCC
>JAHBAP020000503.1 GCA_018500005.2 Mycobacterium sp.
GTCTGGAACCCGTCGCCGATCTCGACGCCCTTGATGGCCTGAACACCCATCACGGCGGCGGCCAATTGGCTGTCCAGGCGATTCTCACCGCTGGTGAAGGAGCCCAGTCCGATCGGCAGGCCGTGGACGACGACCTCGACGACGCCGCCCAGGGAGTCGCCGTCCCTTTTGGCGGCCTCGATTTCGGCGATCATCGACGCCTCCGCGGCGGCGTCGAATGCACGCACCGGACTGTCGTCGATGCGCGTCAGGTCCGCCGCGGTGGGCGGCGGACCGTCGTAGGGGTCGGAGGCCCCGATGGAGATGACGTGCGAGACCACCTCGACGCCGAGTGCCTGGCGCAGGAACGCTCGGGCGATCGTGGCCGCAGCCACCCGGGCGGCGGTCTCCCGGGCGCTGGCCCGTTCCAGAACCGGCCGGGCGTCGTCGAAGCCGTACTTGAGCATCCCGGCGTAGTCGGCATGACCGGGGCGGGGCCGGGTAAGCGGGGCGTTGCGGGCAACGTCGAGCTCGGCCGCGGCCACCGGGTCGGAGGCCATCACGGTCTCCCATTTGGGCCACTCGGTGTTCCCGATCTCGACGGCGATCGGGCCGCCCAGGGTGCTGCCGTGCCGCACCCCGGCCAGCACGGTCACCTCGTCCTGCTCGAACTTCATCCGCGCGCCGCGGCCGTAGCCGAGGCGGCGACGCGCCAGTTGGGCGGCGATATCGGCAGAGGTCACCTGCACGCCGGCCACCATGCCTTCGACCATCGCCACCAGGGCGCGGCCGTGGGATTCTCCGGCAGTGGTCCATCGCAACACGGGTTCATCTTCCCATGTCGGTGACGGCTGACCCAATCTGGCGGGGTCACGATCCGGGGTCTGGATTCAGAGCACCGCCGGCGCCGCCGCGAGCAGGCTCGCCACGCACATCGACGGGCCGTGCGGGACCACCCGGCCGCGGCGGCACAGCGCGGCGACCGTCCCGGCCACCGCGGTGAACACCGGCGCGGCCAACGCAGCCAGAACCCAGACCGCACTGCCGAGCGCCCCGGTCAGCGCGCCGAGGGCCACCGCCAGCTTCACATCCCCACCACCGAGTCCGGCCGGGTCGACGAGGTGGACGACCAGATACACCGAGCCGAGGACCGCCGCCCCGAGCAAAGCGGAGGCCCCCTGGCCGCACGCGGTCGCACCCAGCAGAATCACAACGGCGCCGGGCACGGTCAGCAGGTTGGGCAGCCGGCGCTGCGTCAGGTCGACCACCACCAGTGCGAGCGCCCAGGCCAGCACAGCGCCGCCGCACAACGTCTTCAGGACCGCCATACCGCCGGACGCTAGTCCAGTGCGGCCGTCATCTGTTCTCGCGGCGCAGGCCGGCCTGTGAATTGTTCGACCTGGCTGAAGGCCTGGTTCAGCAGCATCTGCAGACCACTGACCACCTCGCCGCCGCTGGCCGCCACGGCCCGGGCCAGCGGGGTCGGCCACGGGTCGTAGATGGCATCGAGCAAGACCGGGACTCCCGCGACCGCGTCGGCGATTTCGGCCGCCGCTTCGGCGGGGATAGTGCTAACCAGAACGTCCACTCCGACGGCAGCCGCCCGCAGTTGCGGGCCGGCGATGTCGCAGAAGACGGTCTGCACCCCGAGTCGCGATCCGAGATCGAGCAGTCGCGCGGCTTTGTCCCGGCTGCGCGCGGCCACGGTGAGGTGCGTGACGCCCAGGCCTGCCAGCGCCACGACCGCCGCCGGTGCGGTTCCCCCCGAACCGAGCACCAGGGCGCGGCGCAACCCGCCGCGATGCCCGAGCGCCCCGGCCACCCCGTCGACGTCGGTGTTGTCAGCCCGCCAACCGGCGGGCGTGCGAACCAGCGTGTTGGCCGAACCGACCAGTTCGGCGCGCGCGGTGCGCTCGTCGGCGACCGCCAGGGCGGCGAATTTACCGGGCATGGTGATCGACAGTCCGACCCAGTCGGGACCCAAACCGCTCACCAGGGAAGGCAGCTCGTCGGCGTCGCACTCGATGCGCTGGTAGGTCCAGTCGCCGAGACCCAACGCGCGGTAGGCGGCCAGATGCAGCTGCGGTGAGCGCGAATGCGAAACCGGTGAGCCCAGGACGGCGGCCTTGCGCGCCGTCACCGCCCGGAGCCGATTGGGTTCTTCATCGCCCGGAGTTGAGGAAGCCGCTGTCGAGTGCCTTGTCCCGGTTCGCCAGATGCTCCTGGTAGTCGCTGGTGAACAGCGTGGTGCCTTCGTCGTCGATGGTCACGAAGTACAACCAGTCCCCCGCCGCGGGCTGCTCTGCGGCCTTCAATGCCTCCGCACCGGGCGAGCAGATCGGGGTGGCCGGCAGCCCCGCTTTGGCGTAGGTGTTCCACGGCGTCTCGGTGTGCCGGTCGGTGTCGGTGGTGGCGACTTCCTGTCGGTCCAGCGGGTAGTTGACGGTGGAGTCGAACTCCAGCCGGTCGTAGTCGCTGGCCAGCCGGTTATAGATCACGCGGGCCACCTTGGCGAAGTCAGCGGGCTGGGCTTCCTTCTGCACCAGGGAGCCGACGATCAGCACCTCGTAGGGCGAGATGTTGAGGCCCTTGGCAGCATCCAGGATACCGCCCTTGACGTACTGCTCGCCGCTGTCGCCGACGAGCTTGGACAGGACCTCCTTGGCCGACGACGACGGATTGATGTTCCAGGTGCCCGGGGCGATCAGACCCTCGAGACGGCGGTGGCTCTGCCCCATCACCCCGGCGCCCTTGACCGCCCACTCCGGCACATTGAGCGACTGCAGTGTGCCCTCCTCGGCGGCGGCCTTGAGCTCCTTGGCCGACAGGCACTTCTTGGTGCCGTTGAGGTCGACACAGCTTGCGTCGGCGATCAGCGTGAAGATGCCCGGGTTGACCTCGCCGGCACCGATGGGGGTGATGTCGTCGAGTTGTTTGCCCTCGGGGATCACCAGCTTGCCGACCCGCGACTCGGGGTCGGTCAGCTTCTGGACAGCGGTGGCGGCCGGAATCTGCGTGCGCAGCTTGTAGTAGCCGGGCTGGATGGCGGCCAATTCGGAGTTGCCCGACGCAGCGCCGACGAACATGCCGACATCGGCGATGACATCCTTATCGACCAGGTCCTGGGCGATCACCGATCCGGAGTCGCCGGGGTGGACCTCGACGATGATGTCTTCCTTGCCCTCGCCGGTGTAGTCGGCGAGTTGCTTGGGTCCGCCGAACAGCTTGGGTCCGAGCAGCCAGACGCCCACCGCGACCGCGGCGATCAGACCCAGCAGTGCCAGCAGCCGGCCGCGGCTCCTGGGCTGGTGCGAAGCGGTCGTGGCGCCGACCGCCCGCGGCGCAGCACGCTCCGGCTTGTCTTCGGGTTTCACGTCGTCGGGCATCTCACTCTTTCAGCTGTTCGGGGTTTAATCGGCGTTTAATCGGCGTTGATCGGGTTAATCGACTGGGTTAAGGGCGACGGGAGTCCAGCCAGCCTTGCAGGATTACCACGGCGGCAGCTTGATCGATTTTGCCCTTCTGGTCTTTGGCGCGGACCCCAGCCTCCCGCATGGACCGCGCCGCACCGACGGTGGTCAGCCGTTCATCGGCGAACCGAACCGGAACCGGGCCGATCCGAGCGGCCAGCGCCTCGGCGACGGCAACCGCGTCCCGGGCCGAACTGCCCGCCCGGTCCGCCAAGGTCCGGGGCAACCCCACCACGACCTCCACGACGTCGTTCTCGGCGACCAGTGCGGCCAGACGACGAACGTGCGCGCCGTTGCGATCACGCCGCACCGTCTCCACCGGAGTGGCCAGAATCCCGTCCGGGTCGCTGACCGCCACCCCGATGCGAACCGTGCCGACGTCCACGCCGAGCCGACGGCCCCGCCCGGGGTCGTCGGTCCCCGGCCGGTCGGGCAGGCGGTCGGTCATCATCACCACGTCATCATCGGGGCCGGGCCAACTCCGCGCGGACGGCCGCCAGGGCGGTGTCGATACCGGCGGGGTCCTTGCCCGAGCCCTGGGCCAGGTCGGCTTTGCCGCCACCCCGTCCACCGACTGCGGCGGCGACCACGCCGACCAGGTCATTGGCCCGCACGCCGGCATCCTGGGCGGCGTCGTTGGTCGCCACCACGAACGGCACGAAACCGTCGCTGTCGGCGAGCAGGACCACCACACCCGGGTCCGAACCGAGCCGGCCGCGGATGTCACCGACCAGCGAACGCAGGTCGGCGGCGGTCATTCCCGCCGGCATCTGCTTTGCCACGAGGCGCACCTTACCGACCGTTTCAGCCCCGGCCGCGGCATTTCCGGCCGAAGCGCGCGCCGAGGACAGCCGTGCCCGGTCCAGTTCCTTCTCGGCGGCCTTGAGTCGCTCGACCAGGCCCGCCACCCGGGCCGGAACCTCCTCGGAGGGAACTTTCAGCGACGAGGCCAGGCCGGCCATCAGCGCACGTTCCTTGGCCAGGTGCCGGAACGAGTCCAGGCCGACGTAGGCCTCCACCCGGCGCACCCCGGAACCCACCGAGGACTCGCTGAGGATGGTGATCGGTCCGATCTGGGCGGAGTTGTGGACGTGGGTGCCGCCGCAGAGTTCCAGTGAGAACGGTCCGCCGATCTCCACCACCCGAACCTCGTCGGGGTACTGCTCGCCGAACATCGCCATCGCGCCCATCGCCTTGGCCTTCTCGAGTGGGCTGAGGAAGGTATTGACCGGGTAGTCGGCCTGCACCGCCTCGTTGGCCACTTCCTCGACCAGGTTGCGCTGTTCATCGGTGAGCGCACTCTGGGAGTTGAAGTCGAATCGCAGATATCCCGGGCGGTTCAGCGAGCCGGCCTGAACGGCGTTGGGCCCCACCACTTGTCGCAGCGCCGCATGCACCATGTGGGTGCCGGAGTGCCCCTGGGTGGCGCCGCGACGCCAGGCCGGGTCCACCGAGGCGACGATGGTGTCGCCCTCGACGAACTCGCCGGACTCGACGTTGACCCGGTGCACCCAGAGGGTCTTGCCGATCTTCTGGACGTCGGTGACGGCGGCTTTGGCCGACTCCCCCGCACCGGTGCCGCCGATCCAGCCGATGTCGGCGATCTGCCCGCCGGACTCTGCGTACAACGGTGTGCGGTCGAGCACGATCTCCACCCGTTCCGGCGGAACGGATTCGGAATGCTCCCGCGGGTGGTGGGCGACCACCGGAACCCGCTTGCCGTCGACGAAGATGCCCAGGA
>JAHBAP020000047.1 GCA_018500005.2 Mycobacterium sp.
CAGATGTGTATAAGAGACAGATCCTGGACATTTTCGAGGGGACCCAGCAGATTCAATTGCTGGTCGTGGCGCGTCGCCTGTTGGGGCTGAGTTCAGCCGAGTTGAAGTAGCCAACCGTTGAGCGTGCATTCAGGGCGCCCGACATGCAGCCAACGGCGCCCTGAGCGCACACTCAACTCAAGCCAGATAACGAAAAGCGGGCCCCGGCATCACGCCGAGGCCCGCTTTTCGTCGAATGCTCAGCCGAGCATGACCCGCTGCAGGTCGGGCTTCATCGCCTGAAGCTCGCGACCCCAATAGGCCCAGTTGTGCGTGCCGTTGTCGGGGAAGTTGAACACGCCGTTCTTACCGCCGGCCTTGAGGTAGTTGTCCCGGAAGGTGCGGTTGGTGCGGATGGTCAGACCCTCGAGGAAGGTGGCCGGCACGTCGCCGCCGCCGAGCTCGTTGGGCTGGCCGTTGCCGCAGTACACCCACAGGCGGGTGTTGTTGGCGACCAGACGCGGGATCTGAACCATCGGATCGTTGCGCTGCCAGGCCGGATCACTGGACGGGCCCCACATGTCGGCTGACTTGTAGCCACCGGCGTCACCCATCGAGATGTTGATCAGGCCGGGCCACCAGCCCTCGGACGGGTTCAGGAAGCCCGACATCGAACCGGCGTAGATGAACTGGTTCGGGTGCCAGGCGGCCAGGGTCATCGAGGCCGAACCGGCCATCGACAGACCGATCGCGGCGTTATTGGTCGGGCGCACGTCCTTGTTGGCCTGCAGCCACGCCGGCGCCTCCTGGGTCAGGAAGGTCTCCCACTTGTAGGTGGTGCAACCGGCCTTACCGCAGGCGGGCTTGTACCAATCAGCGTAGAAGCTGGACTGGCCGCCGACCGGCATCGACATCGACAGACCGGAGTCCAGGTACCACTCGAAGGCCTGGGTGTTGATATCCCAGCCATTGAAGTCGTCCTGGGCGCGCAGGCCGTCGAGCATCCAGATGTTCGGCGAGTTCGGACCGCCACTCTGGAACTGCACCCGGATCGTGCGGCCCATCGCGGCCGAGGGCACATCCAGGTATTCGACGGGCAGGCCGGGACGCGAGAACGCGCCCGCCGTGGCGGACCCACCGGCCAGGCCGACCAGGCCCGGCAGGGCCGCGGCGGCAGTGGCCGCAACGGCAAAACGGCGCGACCAACCACGCACCTTGTCGAGGACAGGCTTCACCAATCCACCCACACTTTCTACTAACTGGCTTGTCAGACTCTTAAGGGGAAAGTAAAACACGGTGCCGGGGGACGGTGGAAATCAAACGCCGTTATCGAGTCGTTACCCGCCCTTGTTCCGAACCCCGAACCAAAACTAAAGTCAGTTTCAGTTTTCTAATCCGGCCGGCCTCGGGAGAATCATGGAATCCTTCCTCCACCTGCGCAAAGGCGCTACCCCGCGGCGCCTGCACGCCGATCTGGACGGCCTGAAGGACGACGAACTGGGACGCGGCGGGTTCACCGGCCGCACGGCGAACTTTTTCCGCCGCAATGACCCGACCGCCTATCGCGCCGTCGGCCCCCTGCGGCCCCGTGACGTGATGGCCGGTCAACTGCACCCCAGCGACGCAGCAGACCCGGCCGGGACGCCCCTGCTGTTGTTCTCCAACGAAGACTGCCGAATCCTGCTGAGCCGGCGCGCCGAGGCCATGCCGTTCTTCGTGCGGTATGTCGACGGCGACCTGCTGTGCTTCGTCCACGAGGGCGACGGCAGGCTGGAGACTGAGTTCGGACCGCTGGACTACCGCGCCGGGGATTGGGTGTACCTGCCGAAGGGTTGCACCTGGCGGCAGATCCCGGCACCCGGCGGGCCGGAGCACAGCGGCCCGGGCACCTGGCTGATGATCGAGGCCAACGACGAGTTCCGCGTTCCGCCGCCCGGACCGTTGGGCCGGCACTGGCCGTGGGACCCCGCCCAGGCCGTCGTCCCGGACCCATCTGCGATTGATGACGACGGCCGGGATGAGTACGAGGTGCGGTTGATCCACCGCGAGATCGACGGGGTTGAGACGACGTCGCTGTTCTACAAGCACAACCCGATCGATGTGGAGGGCTGGCGCGGAGACAACTTCCCGTTCACCTTCAACATCGAGGACTACAACGTCGTCACCTCCGACAGCGTGCACCTGCCGGCGATGGTGCACCTATTCATGGAGGCAACCGGGGTCTACGTCTGTAATTTTCTGCCCAAACCGGCCGAGGGGGTGCCGGGCACCGAGCGCACGCCCTGGTATCACCGCAACGTCGACTTCGACGAGATCGCCTTCTTCCACGGCGGCTCGCTGTACGGCCAGCCGATGCCGCCGGGGCTGATCAGCCATGCGCCGCAGGGTGTGCACCACGGCGCCCCGGAGCGGGCCCGGGAACGGGCCCGGCGCAAATTCGACGAGTACCGCACCATCGATTGGAAGGTCATCGCCGTCGACACCCGCCGGCGGCTCATCCCCTCCCCCGAATTCGCCGCCGCGGACATGGACCTGCATTCGTGAGATACGACCGCATCCCCTATCTGGTTGCCTTCCAGAACAATTCCGGAGTACGGGATGTCTACGGCGGCCTGGCCGAAATCGTCGTCCTGGAGTGTTACCAACTGAAGCCGGAAGAACCGAGCAACACCGTGGTGGTGTTCATGCACCCGATCGGCGGCGGCGCGTACCTTCCGATGGTCACCGCACTGGCCCGCGCCGGCCACCACGTCATCTACGCCAACAGCCGATTCCGCGGCACCGACTCCGCATTGGTGATGGAGAAGGTGGTCGAGGACCTCGGCGAAGTGATCAACGACGCCAAGAATCGCCTGGGCTATTCCAAGGTGGTGCTGGCCGGCTGGAGTGGCGGCGGATCGCTGGCTCTCTATTACCAACAACAGGCGGCCCACCAACAGCAGGCGGAGCCGCCCGGTTTCCTTCCGGCCGACCGCCTCATGCTGCCGGCCGCCCCCATCCGCCCCCCCG
>JAHBAP020000572.1 GCA_018500005.2 Mycobacterium sp.
CCGTACTTCTGAGTCCGTTGACGGCCGAGCGGCGGGTTCCCAACCCGCCCCCCCACCGCCTGCGGGCCCCCCCCGCAGGTCGGGCCGGATACCGGGCAGTGCGGCAGTCACCGAACTTCGCGGGACCGTCCCGGGGTCGGATCGGGAACTCCGGTCGGCCGGCGCTCCGAACCAGCGCAACCGGGCCCCGGCGCCGGGGGCGTCGCATTCCGTGGTGCCGGTGCCCACCTCAAGTACGCCAGCGGGCAGCCGGTCGGCCGTACCGGCCGCGGCGACCCCCGCCGCCAGCGCTGCCCAGCAGAATCCAGCCCCGATGGTGCCGGATGCGATCGTGCCCATCGCGACCGCGCCGGGCGCCCCGGTCGCGGCGTCGGTCGCGTCGGCCGGGAATACCTTTGCCGACCGGTGTCGAAACTGCCGGACTCCCGGCACCGGCGGCCCGGTCCGGCCAGTGCAAAGAGTGTGGCACCAGATGACCGTCGCGGTGGAACGCGCCCTTGACGTCGTCGACACCTGGTTGTCGAACCTGCCGGCGAACCCGGTCACCGACTTCCTGTCCGGGGCGCTGTGGCTCGTGCGCCGCACCCTGTTCCCGGTCGGCGACGGTGTGGCGCCGGGCGGTTCAGCACCGTGCGTGTCCACTGGGGACTGCTCCGGCCAGAACCTTGCTGGCGCCGATCTCAGCCGTCAGGACCTCTCCGGCGTCGACTTCACCGACGCCATCCTGTCTAAGGCCCTGCTGAATTGGACCAACTTCACCGACGCGACCCTGGTGCGCACCAACCTCAATCAGGCCGACCTGCAATACGCCAACCTGACTAACGCCATCGCCACCCAGGCCAACATGAAGGATGCGTACGTCCAGGGCGCCGTGTTTCCGGGCACCAACCTCAGCGGCGCGAACCTCGCCTGGGCCAAGGGTTCGCTGGGCGTCGTCTCCGGCGCCGACTTCACCGGCGCGGACCTGACCGGTGTCCATTTTTACCCTGAGGATCTCCAGGGGGCGAAATTCGCCGGGGCGAACCTGAGCAATGTCAGCCTCTATGGGAAGAACCTCACCGGGGCCGACCTGCGCGGCGCGATTCTCGGCCGGCTGAACCACGCAAGCTCCAGGGAGGGTCCGTTCCAGGGTACGAACCTCACCAATGCCAACCTCAGCGGTACGGACTTACGCGGCCTCAACTTTTCCGGCGCGATACTGAATGACACCAAGATGGCCGGCGCGGACCTCACCGGCGCGAACCTATCGGACGTCTTCCTGTACAAGACCAATCTGGAGGGCGCGATCCTGGCGCAGGCAAACACCCAGGGCACCAAGTTTGCCGGTGCGAACCTCGCCGGGGTGGACTTCACCGGCGCCAACCTCAATCGGTCGAACTTCACCGCGGTGACAGCGGCGGGGGCGACGTTCCGGAACGCGAATATGCGTGATTCCCGGCTTTTAAACACCGATTTCTCGGGTCTCGACTTCAGCGGCGCGGACCTGACCGGAGCCATAATCGGCGCGAACTTCCGCGGTGCCAACCTCCGTGAGGCCAACCTCTCCGCGGCGTGGGCGGACATCCTCTGGGACTCCGACTTCACCGACGCCGACATGACCGGGGCCAAGCTCACCGGCCGGAAGCTGGCGAGGGCCAACTTCACGAACACCAACCTCACCGCTGCAGACCTTAGGGGCGTCAATGCGGCGGGAGTGACCAACTTCGCGCCCGCCAGCCTCCACGAAGCCAACCTCACCGGCGCCAACCTCACCGGGCTGGACCTGTCCGGCAAGGACCTCGTCGGCGCCAACCTGCAACGCGCCAACCTCACCGACGTCGACCTCCTGAACGCCAACCTCGCCGCCGCCAACCTCTCCGGCGCGGTGCTGACCGGGGTGCGCAACCTGGCCACCGCGACCCTGACCGGGGCCAACCTGACCGGCCAGGACCTGCGCAACCTGGACTTGTCCGGCAAGAACCTCACCGGCACGATCATGACCGCCACGAAGCTCAGCGGGGCCAACCTGGCCAACGCCAACCTCACCCGGGCCAACCTGTACCGCGCGGACCTGGGCTCTGGCGGATCGGCGGCCAACCTCACGGACGTGATCTGGCGCGATACGACCTGCCCGGACGGCTCCAACACCGGCATCTCCGGAAGCTGCTCGGCCTGAGTCGCCCGTAGGGTGGCCCGGTGGCCATGACCGATGTTTTTGCACGGCGCGCCACCCTGGCCCGGTCGGTGCGCCTGCTCGGCGAGTTCCGTTTCGAGCAGTCCGATCCGGCCCGGTTCTACGGCGCCCTGGCCGCCGACACCGCAGCGATGGTGAGCGACCTGTGGGGCGGCCGCCGGCCTGGCACCGTGCTGGACGTCGGCGGCGGGCCGGGCTATTTCGCGACCGCGTTCAGCGAGGCGGGGTGGCACTACATCGGCGTCGAACCGGATCCCTCCGAGATGCACGCCGCCGACCGGGTCAACCGCGGCGGGCCGGGAGAGTTCGTTCGGGCATCCGGCCTGGCGTTGCCGTTCGCCGACGGCAGCGTCGACGTCTGCCTGTCCTCGAATGTGGCCGAGCATGTCGCCCAGCCCTGGCGACTGGGCCAGGAGATGCTGCGAGTCACCCGTCCGGGCGGTCTGGCGATCCTGTCCTACACGGTGTGGCTCGGGCCGTTCGGCGGACACGAGACCGGTCTGTGGCATTACCTGGGCGGCGCCCGGGCGGCAGCCCGCTACACCCGCCGGCACGGTCACCCACCGAAGAATCACTACGGGTCGTCATTGTTCGCCGTCTCCGCCGCCGACGGGCTGCGCTGGGCGCGGTCCACCGGAAGCCTGGTGGCCGCATTCCCCCGCTACCACCCGCGATGGGCGTGGCGGCTGACCTCGGTGCCGGGTGTGCGGGAGTTCCTGGTAAGCAATCTGGTGCTGGTGCTGCAGCCTTCCTGACACAGGTTCTAGTCGGTACTGTGATCCTCATGACACAGACGGCCTACAAAACCGAATTCGACAAGCTGTTCATCGGCGGCAAGTGGGTCGAGCCGTCGACGTCGAGAGTCATCGAGGTGTACTCACCGGCGACCGGCGAATATGTCGGCAAGGTGCCGTGGGCCTCACCGGCCGACGTGGACGCCGCCTGCGCCGCGGCCCGCAAAGCCTTCGACGAAGGCCCCTGGCCCCGGATGACACCGCAGGAACGCCAGGCGGTGCTCGCCAACGCGGTGAAACTGATCGAGGACCGGGCCGACGAGTTCAAGTTCCTGCTCAAGTCCGAGACCGGCCAACCGCAGATGATCGTCGACATGATGCAGTACGGGGCTGCGCTGTCCGGCCTGCAGTACTATTCGGCGGCCGCGGAGAAGTTCACCTGGCGCGATATCCGCGACGGCATCTACGGGCAGACCCTGGTGCTGCGCGAACCGGTCGGCGTGGTGGGTGCGGTGGTGGCCTGGAACGTCCCGCTGTTCCTGGCCTGCAACAAGCTCGGACCGGCGCTGATCGCCGGCTGCACGATGGTGCTCAAGCCGGCCGCCGAGACGCCGCTGACGATCAACGCGCTGGCCGAGGTGTTCGCCGAGGCGGGGCTGCCCGAGGGCGTGCTGTCAGTCGTACCGGGCGGCCCGGAGACCGGTCAGGCGCTGACCGCCAATCCCGACATCGACAAGTTCACCTTCACCGGCAGCACGATGGTGGGCCGCGCGGTCGGCATGCTGGCGGCCGAGAAGCTCAAGCCCTGCACGCTGGAGCTGGGCGGCAAGTCGGCGGCGATCATCCTCGAGGACGCCGACGTCGACGCCACCCTGCCGATGCTGCTGTTCTCCGGACTGATGAACTCCGGACAGGCCTGCGTGGCGCAGACCCGCATCCTGGCCCCGCGGTCCCGCTACGAGGAGATCGTCGCGAAGGTAGGTGCCGCGGTATCGGCCATGCCGGTCGGCCTGCCCGACTCCCCGGGCGCGGTGATCGGCCCGCTGATCAGTGCCAAACAACGCGAACGAGTTGAGGCCTACATCGCGAAGGGCAAGGAGGAGGGTGCGCGCCTGGTCACCGGCGGTGGGCGCCCGGAAGGTCTGGACAGCGGGTGGTTCGTGCAGCCGACGGTTTTCGCCGACGTCGACAACTCGATGACCATCGCCCAGGAGGAGATCTTCGGACCGGTGCTGTCGGTGATCCCCTACGAAGACGAGCAGGACGCGATCCGGATCGCCAACGACTCGCAGTACGGCCTGGCGGGCAGCGTGTGGACGACCAACTACGACAAGGCGATTGAGATCGCCTCGAAGATCCGTACCGGCACGTATGCGGTGAATATGTACGCATTCGATCCGGGCGCACCGTTCGGCGGCTACAAGAACTCCGGGGTCGGCCGGGAGAACGGTCCGGAGGGTATCGAGGAGTACGTCGAACTCAAGAGCGTGCTGCTGCCGTTCGGCTACACGCCCAAGGACTAAAAGGGTCCTAGAAGACGGCCCGGACGATCATCTCTGCGACGGCGGCCGGCTTGTCCACCCCGTCGATCTCGATGGTGTGTTTCACGGTCAGGTCAGCGCCGCTGGTTTCAGGTTTCGCCGCGACTTCGATGAGTTCCGAACGCGCCCGCACCCGGCTGCCGACCGGCACCGGCGTCAGGAAGCGGACCTTGTTCAGCCCGTAATTGATCGCTAGCTTGGCGTTCTCCAACCGGAAGTTGTCCTTGCTCAGCGCCGGGATCAGCGACAGGGTCAGGAAACCGTGGGCGATGGGGGTTCGGAACGGGCTCTCTTTTTTCGCCCGTTCGACGTCGACGTGGATCCACTGGTGATCACCAGTGACGTCGGCGAAGTCGTTGACACGTTGCTGGTCGATCGTCATCCAGTCGCTGACCCCCAGTTCCTGGCCGACCAGCGACTGGGCCTGCTCGATGGACGCAATCGTCTTCATGTCTCACCTTTCCTCGGTGCTGCAGCGTACAAGCGGCCGTCACCAAGCTGTAATCCGCCGGCTTTGCGCCCGAGACGTCGCCCACCTAGGGTCGTAAGCGAAGTTATGCTAACGCGCGGCCACCCTCTGAGGAGGCACTCGATGTGGATCGTCGAATTGAACATCGCCGGTTTCCGGATTCGTCGTTGGACCCGCAAGCGGCGTAGCTTGCTCAGGCCGAGCGCCAGCCCGCTGGAACTGTGGATGCGGCCGTCCAGCGCCGCATGACGTTTCGGTCCGCGACGTCGCCATCGCGGTGGGTCCGGTGATTCAGGGCTTGGACCCGGAAACCCCGCTAAGTGTGCTGCGCCGCTTCGGGGTCAACACCCTCGAGCAGGACATGGCCACCTTCACGGTGGTAGCCGAGATGCCGGTTGCCGGGATGCGCAATCCGTTCACCGGGCTGCCGTCCCTGGCAGCGTTGGGAATCCTCATCGACGACGTAGCCGGACGGGTCAACTACAACCGCCGGCCCGCGGGCCTGTGGACGGTCTCCAGTGAACTCACCGTCGATATCAGTCCCGGCGCGTTGGACCACGTCATGGCCGGCGAGGAGCATCCGGTCGTTGCCAGCGCCCGGCCCGTCGGTCCGCCCGGAGCGACCCTCTTGTCGGTCTGCACGCTGACCCACCACGGCATCGTGATCGGCGGCGGGACCGTACGCACCATGCCGCTGCCGGGCGGGCCCGAATCGCCACTGCTGCGAGGCGACGACCCGTTGGTGCGCACCCCGCAGACCAGCCTGGCCGAACTGATGGCGGTCCAACCACTACCCGCTGAGGACGACACCTACCGCCTGCTGCAGACGCCGGACCCGATGATCAACAACCTCATCGGAATCGTGCACGGCGGAGTCAGCAGTGCCGGACTGGAGTTGGTCGCCTCCGCCGCGATCAACCAAGCGCAGGAGACCCCGTTCCGCACTGCCTCTGTCCGGGTCAACTTTCTGCGGCCGTTCGCTGCCGGTGACCAACCCGGTGCACAATCCGTCTATGAAGCCCGCGCGCTGCGAGTCGGCCGGACCTCGGCCATCGCCGACGCAGCCGCGATCGGCACCGACGGTAGGCCGGCAGTCATCGCTCGGATTACCGGCTACCGGTGAGCACCGTGTCTGACAACTTCCTGACCCAATGTGCCAACGAACCTGAGTTGGCGACGCTACGCGGGTCACTTCGCGAGTTCCTGGTGGCCGACCGAGCCGAGTTCGGCTGGGAGCCCCGCGTCGACGCCTGGCTGTCGAGCTGGGACGCGCAGTTCAGCGCCCGTCTCGGGGACGCGGGCTTCCTCGGCCTCACCATCCCACCGCAATACGGCGGGCGGGGACTGGGGCACCTGCACCGCTATGTGGTGACCGAGGAGCTACTGGCCAGCGGCGCGCCGGTCGCGGACCACTGGATCGCCGATCGGCAGGTGGGCCCGGGCCTGCTGTCCTACGGGACCGAGGAACAACGCCGACGAATCCTGCCGAGAATCGCTGCGGGACGGTACTTCTCGGCGATCGGCATGAGTGAGCCGCAGGCCGGTTCCGACCTCGCCGCGGCCACCGCGCGAGCCACCCGAACCGACGGCGGCTGGCTGATTTCGGGGACGAAGGTCTGGACGAGTGGCGCACACCTGTCCCACCAGATCGTCGTACTGGCCCGGACCAGTCCGCCCGACGCACAACGGCGGCACGCCGGTTTCAGTCAGTTCATCGTGCCGACCGACTCCCCCGGAATCGACATCAGTCCGATCGTGCTGATGACCGGTGAGCATCACTTCAACGAGGTCACCTTCAACGACGTCTTCATCGACGACGTCAATCTGCTCGGCCAGGAGGGTGACGGCTGGCGGCAGGTGACCGCCGAGTTGTCCTTCGAGCGGAGCGGGCCGGAGCGCATCCTCACCACCGCACCGATGCTCATGGCACTTTTCGGGGTGCTAGCGGCTCAAGAAAATCTCGACGACCACGCCGCCGCGGCCGTGGGAGAACTTGCAGCGCGCCTCATTTCACTGCGACAGCTGTCGGTGTCGGTGGCTCGTGCGCTGGCCGACGGCCAGTCGCCGGTGAACGAGGCCGCCCTGGTGAAAGACCTCGGCACCCGCTTCGAGCAGGAGTCGGCCGACCTGGCGGCGGACCTGCTGTCCTATGCGAGCGACGGGGCGTCAGGCCGCTCGGAGGCGGCTGCAC
>JAHBAP020000600.1 GCA_018500005.2 Mycobacterium sp.
AACGACGGTCGATCGTGCACATCACCGGCCTGCGTCGCGTTTTCCTCTACCCAGAACTCATCCTGACCTACCTCGCCAAATTGCGCGGGTGCCGCGTGATCTACGACATTCGCGACGGTCTCGATCTTGACGCCGCTGCGCTCGATCGCTCAGCGGCTTACCGATATTTCTTCGGCCGTCTACTTAACTCGGCGGATTTGGTCATGGTCCAGGGGGCCGGCCAGATTCCCTTCGTCGAATCCTTCACCGGAAGAACTCCGGTCCTCATGCCGAACCAGATCGACCTTTCGGCAATCCCAGCAAGGACCTATGGCGGCCTGCCCACCGCCCCGGTAATCGCCTACGCCGGTGCATTGAAGCCCGAAAAAGGACTATCGACGATTCTCGAGGCGGCCGAACTGCTCACCGCACGAGGCTGCGATGTGAGTGTCCGAATCGCAGGCACCGGAGATGCGGCGTTCGTGGAGGATCTTCGTTCTCGTCACGCCGGTCTTGCCATTGATTGGATGGGGGCGCAGACGGCGGAGGCAGTGCTTGAACTTTTCAGCACATCGCACTTCTTCCTGTTTCCGACCTGGTGGCCCGGGGAGGGCCAGTCCAACGCGCTGACTGAGTCGATGGCATGCGGTTGCGTACCAATCGTGTCCGATCACGGGTTCAACGCGGCAACGGTGGGGGAGTGCGGGGCGGTACTCAGCCTTGACCGCGGGCCGGCCGACTACGCGGACGCTGTGCAACGTATCTGGGCGAGCGGGCAATGGACTGATCTCTCTCAGGAGTCTGCCCGACGGGTGCGGGAAAACTTCTCCTCAGTGGCGGTCATCGAGCACCTCACGGCTGAGTACGCCGCGCTGGAGCGGGGTTCTGAGTGAGAGTCGCCAGCGCACTGGCGGCCTCATGCGGCGGTACATTCGCTCACATGACAACGGAATCGGTGCCGAAGTGTGCGGCATAGCGGGTATCAGGCGACTCGATGGTGCGCCGATTGACCGCGAGACTCTGGTCCGGATGGCAGCGCTGCTGCGACACCGCGGCCCCGACGCGACGGGGATATGGCACGAGGGTCCTGTCGGGATGGCGCACACGCGGCTCTCCATCATCGACCTGCAAGGGTCCCAGCAGCCTATGGCCAGCCCGGACGGCCAACGCCATCTGGTGTTCAACGGCGAGATTCTGAATTACCGGGAACTACGCGGCCTGTTGACGTACCCGTTTCGGACTGAAGGGGACACCGAGGTCCTGCTGGCGGTCTACGACAAATACGGGCCGGCCGGCGTGGAGAAGCTCCGCGGCCAGTTCGCCTACGCAATCCATGACCAGCAGACCGGCGTGACCCACTTATTCCGTGACCGACTTGGCATCCTGCCTCTCTACTATTACCTCGACAATCGCCAATTCGCATTCGCCTCGGAAGTGAAGGCTCTGCTTCCGCTCATCGACAGGCCTGAGGTCGATGAAGACAGCCTCCACGACTACTTGGCGCACCGAACGGTGCCGAGCCCCGACACCCTGATTCGCGGAGTGCACAAAGTGCCCCAGGGCCACCACCTGGTTGTCGACGCCGACGGCAGGATGACGTTGTCTCCGTACTGGCAGCTGCCGGTCGAGCCCGCGGGGCGCAAGATCTCCGATGCCGATGCCGTGCGGTTGGTGGACGAGGGCCTCCGGTCATCCGTTCGGGAGGCTCTGGTCGCTGACGTCCCGGTGGGTGTTTATCTGTCCGGCGGTGTCGACAGCAGTCTGCTCACCGCGATGACGCGACGCGAGAATCCCGATCAGGTGCTGCACACCTTTGGTGCGAGCTTCAATGACGAACGTTACGACGAGAATTCTTGGGCGCGGAAGGTGGCCGGGCTTGCGGGCACGACCCACCATGAGGTCGTTGTCACCGCCGAGGACTTTATGAGTAATTGGTCCAAGTTGAGCTGGCATCGTGATGGGCCCCTTTCGGAGCCGGCCGACGTCGCGATCTACCGGCTGGCGCAACTCGCGCGGGAACAGGTCAAGGTGGTTCTCAGCGGCGAGGGCAGTGACGAACTGTTCGGCGGCTATCCGAAATACGCGTTTGCGGCCGCTACACGGTGGCTGGGTGCTCTCCCGTCGGGGGGCTTGCTCAGCCGGCTGGAGCGCTCACTGCCGGCCGACAAGGCGAAGTTGAGGATCGCGGTCCGGGCACTTGCCGAACGTGGGCACGACGAACGCATGCGCGGCTGGTTCGCTCCGTTCAACCATGCTGAGCGTCGTCAGCTGGTGGGCCGGCCGGCAGCCCGACCCACGCCGATCGCCTATCGCACAGGTCGAGGGGACAGTCTGCGCCGAATGCTCTACGGGGACACCTGCGTATGGCTGGCCGACAACCTGTTGGAACGCGGTGACCGCATGTCGATGGCCGCCTCCCTGGAGACCAGGCCGCCGTTCCTGGATTACCGATTGGTGGAACTCGCGTTCGACTTGCCCAGCAGCGTCAAGACGCGGGGACGGACAACCAAGTGGGTGCTCAAAGAGGTAGCGCGGCGCTACCTGCCCGACGACGTGGTGGATAGACCGAAGATCGGTTTCAAAGTTCCCCTCGACCGGTGGTTTCGGCACGGGTTGCGCGACATGGCGTATGACCTCCTAACCGGGCCGTCGTCCTATGTCGGCGCAACATTCGATCCCGGCGTTGTCGCCAGCCTTCTGTCGGACCACTCGAGCGGCGTCAGAGATGAGGAGTCCCGTATCTGGACCTTGTTGTCGCTTGAGGTGTGGCATCGAGAACTCGTCCGCCGGGGGGTCTTTTAAGTCGAGTTCGCTAGCCGCCGGCCGTTTTGCTGTATGGCGCGGACCAGCCGTAGTAGGCGAAGGCGTCTGATGCGTTAGCCCACCGCAATGTGTCGTCAAACCACAGTCGAGTCGTCTTGTCGTGGGCGGACCGGTAGAACCCTTGTTTCCAGTACATGCCGGGGTCGTCGCAGTAACCGATCTTGCGGTTCTGAGCATCGACCACCTTTGTGCCGTCACGCCAGACCTTCGCGGAACCGTTTCCGGAGCAGCCGAAACGAACCTCGATCACGAAGTCATGCCAATGGTTCTGGGACAGCGAACCCAACGGCAGCCACTCTTGCACCGCGCCCGCAGGCCGTTGCGAGGAACTCCAGTTGCCGCCGCCAAAGAGCCGCATTGCCAGTTTGGCTTCGTCGCCAACAAGATTGAGCTCCCAAGGCGAGAATGCCAATCCTCCAGACGAATGAATCTGTACGAAGTTGTTCCACTTGGTTTCCGGGCTTGAGAACCCCGAGTCGATGAAGGTGCTCCACGAAATCACGACGGTCTGCTTGTCGAGGAACCCCCCGAGTGCGCCGTGGGCCGTTACTTCCGCGCGTTCACCTTTCTGCGAGCCAAAGACATTGTTGTCTCCGGGCTGGACCTCGACCCGCTGCACGACGCCGCGTTGGCCGGCTGGGTCATTTTCGTAGCGCACACGGACTGAGGACTTGACCTGCTCTTTCCAGTAGGCATAGTCGTTGGTGAGTGGTGCGACTGAGCGGTAGTTTGTGCGGGATGTTGGCCCAGAACCGGCCCACGCCGGGAAAGCGCTTTCCATCAGGACCAGCGCTAGCAGTGCTCCAAGTACTCGCCGCAGACGTGTCAAGCCGGCCGAGGCGACCCTACGGCGATGGAAGATCACTCGATCAGCCTGCTTCCGGGGCGGTCCGGGTTGCCCCTGTTGACCGTGCACTGTGGCCAAGTCCATATCTACCCAGTTCTGACGCCGCAGCGAGCGACTCCGAGGACGCCGTTTAAAGTGCACCCATGGACCGTTTCGGCGCATACGTGAGCATACTTGAGAGCCAAGGTATCGCTGTGTCAGCGTC
>JAHBAP020000544.1 GCA_018500005.2 Mycobacterium sp.
AGATGTGTATAAGAGACAGGTGCGTCGGTCAGCGTCATGGGTGGGGTGGTCAGGCTAATTGACGCATTTGGGGTCGTCGGAACCGGCGGTGATCACCGGCGACGGCGCAACCTCGCTCGGCGCGGCCTCGGCGGCCGCGTCGGTGACCGTCGCGGCGGTGGGCAGCGTGCCGTCCATGCCCGAGCCCGGGCCCTGGTAGTCCTCGGCCAGCACAACCCGCACCGTTCCGGCCGGGATGGCCGGGTCCGCTTTGACGGGGAGGCCGCCGAGCTCCTGGGCGACCGCCTCGGCGCCCACGTCATCGGTCGTGGCGGCCAGTACCTGGCTCTCGGTCACCTTCGCCTTGTCCCCGATTTCGTCACTGTTGCCGATCTCCCCGCCGCCGAACCCGGCCGCGGACAACCGCTCCGAGACCGCGCCGGCCAGACCGTTGATTTCGGTGTCGTTGACCACGTCGACCTTGGTCTGCTCCCGGGAGTAGGTGATCTTGGCGGTCTTGCCCTGGTCCTGGTCCTCCAGCAGGCCCTTGACCCACTCGTGTACCGCATTGGGGTCGACGGTTACCACCGACTGCGTACCGTCGTCGCTCCAGCCGTCCTCGGCGATTACCGGGATGGTGGCGAAGGCCACGTTGCCGCCGGCCAGTCGCTGCAACTGCTTGAGGAAATCCATGACATCCCAGCCCGAGGAGATCACCACCGAACGCTGGATGGCTTCCTGCAACCGGTTCAGTGTCGCCGGACTCTTCAACGTCTTGCCCGAGATGACGGCATGGGCCAGGGAGGCCATCACCACCTGCTGGCGCACCACCCGATCCAGGTCGCCGCGCGGCAGATCGTGGCGCTGCCGGACGAAACTGAGCGCCTGCGGCCCGTCGAGACGCTGCCAGCCGGCCGGGAAGTCCGCACCCGAAAGGGGTTCGTAGACGGCGTTGTCCAAGCACACCTCGACACCGCCGAGGGCATCGGTGATCAGGGAGAAGCCGAGCAGGCCGATCTCGGCGTAGTGGTCCACCGTGACGCCGGTCAGATCGGAGACGGTCTTGATCAACGCGTTGCGGCCCGCCTCGACGGCCTGCGGTTCGGCGACCGTCGCGTCCATGCCCTGGTTCTCGACGAGTTCCTTCATCTTGTCCAGTTTCACCTGGCCGTAGACGCCGTTGATCTTCGTCTTGTCCAGGCCGGGTGCTTGCACGTAGGAGTCGCGGGGGATGGAGATCGCGGTTGCCGAGCGGCCGTTGTGCGGGATGCGGACCAGGATGATGGTGTCGGTGTTGGTGGCCGTCTCGTCGCCGGCGTGCAGTTCTGCGAGTTCCTCGGCCGACAGTGGGTTGCCGTGCGCATCGGTGCGGCTATCCATGCCGACCAGCAGGATGTCGGTGGCGCCGTCGTCGTCGCCGTTCCGGCCGCCCAGCATCGCGGTGGTGAAGTGGAAGATTCCGCTCTCGAAGTTGCGGACCGAACCCCACGCCACCCCGGTCCCGAGCAGGATCATCACGGCGAGCAGTGCCATCGCGGTGCGCGCCACGGGTCGGGCATGTGTCACTGCCGTCACTTCAGTCTCATCTGACACCCGCTCAGGTTACTGGTGACCCGGCCGCATCCGCGGTAGCCGCAACCGGCGTGCCAGACTCATCGGTGTGCGGATGCTGATCACCGGTGCCGGCGGGCAGGTCGGGCGATTTCTCGCCGCCGTGGCGCCGCAGCACGGGTACGAGGTGTGTGCGTTGGGCCATCGGGACTTCGACATCACCGATCCGGCGGCGGCCCGCAGCCAGATCCGGGGTGGCGACCTGGTGGTCAACTGTGCGGCATTCACCAACGTCGATGCCGCCGAGGCCGAACCCGAGACAGCCCACGCCGTCAACGCCGTTGGCCCCGGTAATCTGGCCCGGGCCTGCGCCGAGGCGGGGGCCCGCCTGATCCACCTGTCGACCGACTACGTGTTCAGCGGTGATCTGCGTCGGCCCTACGAGATCTTCGACCCGACCGGGCCACTCGGCGTCTACGGGCGCACCAAGCTCGACGGGGAACTGGCGGTGCACGCCGAACTGCCGGACGCCCAGGTGGTGCGGACCTCCTGGGTGTACACCGGCGGCAACGGGACGGACTTCGTGACGGTGATGCGCGAACTGGCCGGGACCGGTCGGACCATCGACGTGGTGTCCGATCAGACCGGGGCGCCCACTTACGCCAAGGATCTCGTGGACGCGCTTCTGCAAATAGCCGCCGGCGGTGTCGACGCGCCAATCCTGCATGTTGCCAACGCTGGTGAGGCCAGCCGCTTCGACCAGGCCCGGGCGGTCTTCGCCCTGGTCGGTGCTGACCCGGAACGGGTGCGGCCGGTCGGGACGGATGCTGTTCGGCGTCCGGCGCGGCGCCCGGTGTACTCGGCGCTGTCGATGGGGGAGTCGGTGAGCGCCGGACTCCGGCCGCTGAGGCCGTGGCGGGACGCCCTGCAGGCCGCGCTTGCGGTGCCCGTCGGCGATACACCGATAGCCCCTATGCCGTGAACGACGAGTCGGCCCCCACCGTGGTCACGGTGACCTACTCGTCCGGAACGCATCTCGACCGGTTCCTGTCCTCGCTGACGGTGGCCACCGACCGACCGGTGCGGGTGATCATCGCCGACAACGGTTCGATCGACGGGGCCCCCGAAGAGGCCGTTCAGCGCTATCCGGGAACCCGACTGCTGCGCACCGGCGGCAACCTGGGCTACGGCACCGCGGTCAACCGGGCTGTCGCCACCGTTCCGGCCGACGGCGAAGGTAACGAATTCGTGCTGGTCGCCAACCCCGACGTGGTCTGGTCTCCGGGCAGTATCGACTGCATGCTGGAGGCGGCCGGACGTTGGCCCCAGGCCGGTGCGGTCGGGCCGCTGATCCGCGACCCCGATGGTGCGGTCTACCCGTCCGCCCGGCACCTGCCGAGCCTGATCCGAGGCGGTATGCACGCCGTGGTCGGTTTCGTCTGGAAGAACAACCCCTGGACCCGTTCCTACCGTCAAGAGCACCTCGAACCCAGCGAACGCCCGGTCGGCTGGCTGTCCGGCTCCTGTCTTCTATTGCGGCGCAAGGCGTTCGACGCGATTGGCGGTTTCGACGAGCGGTACTTCATGTACATGGAGGATGTCGATCTCGGCGACCGGCTCGGCCGGGCCGGCTGGCTCAACGTCTACGTCCCGGGCGCGGAGATCCTGCATGACAAGGGCCATTCGACCGGCCGCAACCCGTCGCGCAACCTGCGTGCCCACCACGACAGCACCTACATCTACCTGTCGGATCGGCACAACGGCTGGTGGCAGGCTCCGTTGCGGTGGACGATGAAGGGTGCGCTGCGTGCTCGGGCGCGTGCGGCGGTGCGAAAGTCCCGCCGGGAATTGGAGAGAGGGACGACATGAGTGCTGAGGCCCCATCGCCGGTCGACCCGTCCCAGGTCGACGCCGTCATCCTGGTGGGCGGCAAGGGTACTCGGCTGCGGCCGCTGACCTTGTCGGCGCCCAAGCCGATGTTGCCCACCGCCGGACTGCCGTTCCTGAACCACCTGTTGTCGCGGATCGCCGCAGCCGGAATTGAGCACGTGGTGCTTGGCACTTCCTACAAGGCCGAGACCTTCGAGGCCGAGTTCGGCGACGGATCCAAGCTGGGTCTGCAGATCGACTACGTCACCGAACAGACCCCGCTGGGCACCGGCGGCGGAATCGCCAACGTCGCCGCCAAGCTGCGTAACGACACGGTCATGGTGTTCAACGGTGACGTGCTCTCCGGAATGGATCTGGGTGCCATGCTGACCGCACACCGGGAGCGCGACGCAGACCTCACCCTGCATCTGGTCCGGGTCAGCGACCCCCGGGCATTCGGTTCGGTTCCCACCGACGCCGACGGAAATGTGTTGGCCTTCCTGGAGAAAACTTCGGACCCGCCGACCGATCAGATCAACGCCGGCACCTACATCTTCAAACGCCGTGTCATCGACCTGATCCCGCGCGGACGGGAGGTGTCGGTGGAACGCGAGGTGTTCCCGGCGCTGTTGGCCGACGGCGCCAAGGTGTGCGGGTACGTCGACATGTCGTACTGGCGGGACATGGGCACACCGGAGGACTTCGTCCGAGGCTCGGCCGACCTGGTGCGCGGTATCGCGCCCTCGCCGGCGCTCGATGGCCACCGCGGCGAGAGCCTGGTGCATGACGGCGCCTCGGTGGCCCCCGGGTCACTGCTCTACGGCGGGACGGTGGTCGGCCGTGGCGCGGAGATCGGCGCCGGTGTGCGACTGGACGGCGCGGTGATCTTCGACGGCGCCCGCATCGAACCGGGTGCGGTGATCGAACGCTCGATCATCGGCTTCGGCGCACGGATCGGGCCGCGTGCGCTGATCCGCGACGGTGTGATCGGCGACGGTGCCGACATCGGTGCGCGCTGTGAGCTTTTGCGCGGGGCCCGGGTCTGGCCCGGCGTCCTGATCCCGGACTGCGGTATCAGGTACTCAAGCGATATTTGATCCGCCGAGGGTGGGCCGCCACACCTTCGACGTCAGCCGCCGAGGCGATTTCTGGCCGAGGCCAGCAGTTGCGTCAGCCCGGTGTCTTCCGCGGGTGCCGCGTCGATCGGCCACCACCGAAGGTCCAGGGACTCCTCGCTTATCGCAGGCTCGGCACCGGCGGGGGCGGGGGGCAGGGAAAGCAGATCGAGGGGGCGGGGCGGGACCCCGAGCGGACAGGGGGCCCGGTGGGCGGGA
>JAHBAP020000573.1 GCA_018500005.2 Mycobacterium sp.
CAAGGTAGGCAGGGATGCCGGCGAACTGGCCGGTCTGGGCACATCCGCTGGAGTCACCGCCACCGACGACCTCGACTCCCTGCTGGCGGCGCAGCCCGAGTGCGCGGTGTACTGCGCGATGGGCGACACCCGGATGCCACAGGCGATGAACGACGTCCGGCGCATCCTGGCCGCCGGGGTCAACGTGGTGGGGTCTGCTCCCGGGGTGCTGCAATTCCCCTGGAACGTCATCCCGGATAAGCTCATTGCGCCGCTGGAAGACGCTGCGCGACTGGGTGATTCAAGCATCTACATCAACGGGGTGGATCCGGGTTTCATCACCGATCTGATCCCACTGGCCTTCGCCGGCACCTGCCGCCGCATCGAGCAGGTGCGGTGCATGGAGATCGCCGACTACGCCACCTACGACGGCGCCATCGTGATGTTCGACGTGATGGGTTTCGGCAAGCCGCTCGACGAGGTTCCCATTCTGTTCCAGCCGGGTGTGCTGGGCATCGCCTGGGGCTGCGCCATCCGTCAGCTGGCCGCGGGGCTGAACATCGAAGTCGATTCGATCACTGAGAGCTACGAACGCGAACCGGCCCCCGAGTCGTTCGACATCGCCGCCGGCCACATCCCGCAGGGTTCGGTTGCCGCGGTTCGCTTCCAGATCAACGGAATGGTCGCGGGCCGACCGGCAATCGTCGTCGAACATGTCACCCGGCTGCGGGGCGACCTGCGCCCGGACTGGGCGCAACCGGCCCAGCCAGGTGGCTCCTACCGGGTGGAGATCACCGGTGAGCCCTCCTACGCGGTGGATATCTGTCCGACAAGTCAATACGGCGATCACAACCACGCCGCGATCGCCGGGGCCGCGGCCCGCATCGTCAACGCGATTCCCGCCGTCATCGCAGCCCCCGCGGGAATCCGCACCACCCTGGATCTTCCGCTGGTATCCGGAGTCAGGGTCTTCACGCCCGCCGACGACGCCCGGACCTGAGCGGCGCGCTTCCCCGGCCGGGATGCCTACGGAAAACCGGGTCCGATCACAACCCCCGGAAATCCTCCGTAGTTGCCGCCGTTGACGTACTGCGACAGGCACACCGCCCGCCAGGCCCCACTGCCGAAATTGCAGTTGAGAATCGCCGTCTGATCCGGCGCCGCCCCCAAGATGTGAGGCGGGCGGTTCGGGATGGCGCAGTTGTCCACGTAGGGGTTGAACGGGGTGATGCCGTTGTAGCAGGGGGCCGCCGGCGCCTGTGGAGCGGCCGATGAAGTCCCCACCGATCCGGTAGCCAGAACGGCCAGCAGTGCCAAAGCCCCAACATTGAGACACTGGGCGATTCTGCGGTGACGCTCTACGGTGAGCACGCAATTGACGTTACTCCTGAAACGGCGGAGATGACATGGCTGGGGTGCTGAGCGCGGCGGGCGGCTTTTTGCTGGCGGTGCTGTGGATGGACCTGATGTTCGACACCCAGGCCCGCGGCCGCGACGCTGTCCTGGGCCAACCTGCGCTGGAATCGATCACCGCCTACTACCGCCGTGCGACGACCGGCTCGCAGCCGATGGGCCGGCTGATCGCCGCGGTCATGGCACTGCTGCTGGCGGGTCTGGTGACCGAGGCCGTAAGCGGCCACACCCCGGGCCGGCTACTCGCGGTGTCGGCGGTGCTGGCCGGCGGGCCCATCGTCCTGGCGTTGGTTCGCACGGTGCCCAATGCGGTCCGTCTTGGCCTCGGCACCGGAAGCCCCGCCGAGCTGACCCGGCTCGCACGGGCGGTGCTGGCCGATCACATCCTGTGCGCGTTCGGTATGGCGGCGTTCGTGGCGATCTGGGTCTTCCGGTCGCTAAACTAGAACACGTTTCAGTCGCCCACCGAGGCCGAGGAGATTCCGGTATGCACACTCAGCTCTGCGACGACCTCGGTATCGAGTTCCCGATCTTCGCCTTCACCCACTGCCGAGACGTCGTGTTTGCCGTGAGCAGGGCCGGCGGCTTCGGTGTGCTCGGCGCGGTCGGCTTCACCCCCGAGCAGCTTGAGATTGAGTGCGCCTGGATCGACGAGCACATCGGCGACCACCCCTACGGCGTCGACATCGTGATCCCGAACAAGTACGAGGGGATGAACACCGACATGTCCGGCGAGGAACTCGCCGAGATGCTCAAAAAGATGGTGCCCCAGCAGCATCTGGACTTCGCCAAAAAGATTCTGGCCGACCACGGCGTGCCGACCGGGGATGCGGACTCCAATGCGCTGCAGCTGCTGGGCTGGACCGAGGCGACCGCCACCCCGCAGGTCGAGGTGGCCCTGCGGCATCCAAAGGTCACCCTGATCGCCAATGCGCTAGGCACTCCCCCCATCGAGATGATCAAGCACATCCACGAGTCGGGCCGCAAGGTCGCAGCCCTGTGCGGCTCTCCCGCACAGGCGATCAAGCATGCCGAGGCCGACGTCGACATCATCATCGCTCAGGGCGGCGAGGGCGGCGGCCACTGCGGCGAGGTCGGCTCGATCGTGCTGTGGCCCCAGGCGGTCAAGGCGGTGGCGCCCCGGCCGGTGCTCGCCGCCGGCGGCATCGGCAGCGGCTACCAGATTGCGGCCGCCCTGGCACTGGGTTGCCAAGGCGCCTGGTCGGGGTCGCAGTGGCTGATGGTCGAGGAAGCCCACAACACCCCGGTGCAGCAGGCCGCCTACGTCAAGGCGACCAGCCGGGACACGGTTCGAAGCCGATCGTTCACCGGTAAACCCTGCCGGATGCTGCGCAACGAGTGGACCCAGGCATGGGAGACCCCGGGAAACCCCGAACCCCTCGGAATGCCGTTGCAGTACATGGTTTCCGGCATGGCGGTCGCCGCGACCAGTAAGTACCCCGACGAAACCGTCGACGTCGCCTTCAACCCGGTGGGTCAGGTGGTCGGCCAGTTCAGCAAGGTCGAGAAGAGCGCCGCAGTAATCGAGCGGTGGGTCCAGGAGTATCTGGAGGCCACCAACCGGCTCAACGAACTCAACGAAGCGGCGGCAGGCGTCTAGATCTCAGCCGGCCGGGACGAACGAGCTTCCGTTACCCCAGTCGCCGACCTTCAGGAAGCCGGGTTGCCAACCACGGTCACCCACGCACAGCATCGGCAGCCCGTCGGGTGACTGGGCGGCGGCCTGCGACCCGGGGCACGGCGCGCCGATGGTCTGGACGCCGTAAAGCTTGGGCGAGATCACCCAGAAGCCGGTGCCCTCCGGTGGGCGGTCCATGCCCACGTAGGACAGGTTGGGGATGAAGTGGCACGCGTAGGCGGCACCGCCGGGCCCGCGGCCGAAGATGTAGCGGTCCCACCGGTAGCACGGCGCACTCAGCTTCGCGTCGTACGACATATTGGGAACATCGCCGGCATACGTCTGCTGGGTACCGTCGGCGGAGGCCACCGGCGCCGCCCCCAGCACACCGCCCACCACCGCACCGGCGATCACGAATTCGCGGATCATGCCGAGAGCCTAACCTCTCGGCGTTCCCAGACTCGCGCAAACCGCGCAGTTGATACGCTGCGACGATCGACGCGCTAGGGGAACGCATGGAGGACAAGGTGCTTCGCTCCGGTGGTAGCGCCCCCGGGAACCCCGATTTCGGCTCGATTCCGATGCCATGGGGCTTCTTCGCCCGCTACTCACCCCGCGACCTTGCCGGTTACTGGATCGAGGTGGTGTCCCTGGGCGCCGGCCGAACCGGAGTGCTGTTGGGCTGCTGCTCGTCGTCGTCGGCCGATGATTCGCTACGGTCCCAGGCGCTCTCTGCGCTCCTGGAAACCGGCGATCCGATTCAGAGTCTGAGCGGTATGCCGGGTTCGCCCGGCTCGGCCCTCTGCGCGGTGATCGACCGGACGTCCATCTGCTACAGCAGCTACGGCCAGCCCGGCGGGGTGGTCGCGGCACCGGGCCGTCCGCCGGCGCTCCTGAACGGAGCGAACGGCCGACGGGTCGATTCGCCGCTTGAACCGGGTTCGACGGTGCTGTTGTGCTCCGCGGCGATCGGCAGGGTTATCGGCCTGTTCGACGACTGCGCCTCGGCCCACCCCGAGCAGCTCGCCGACAGCGTCATCGTGGACCTCGATCAATCCGCCGCAGTGTTATATCGACACCCGCCGCCACCGTTGAGCATCACGCTGCCGGCCGAACCGGGAACGTTGTCGATCAGTCGCGGAAAACTCCGGGAATGGCTGAACTCGGCGGGGCTGGATTCAGAGACCTGCGCCGACATCCTGCTTGCCGTCGGCGAGGCGACCGCTAACGCGACCGAACACTCCGTACTCGCTGCACCCGGCAACGTCGATATCAGCG
>JAHBAP020000150.1 GCA_018500005.2 Mycobacterium sp.
CCGGTGGCCGCGGTGTCGGCAGCGCGGAGAAGTTCAGCATCGTCGAGGAACTCGCCGACTCGATGGGCGGTGCCGTCGGCGCCTCCCGCGCGGCCGTCGACTCCGGCTACTACCCGGGCCAGTTCCAGGTGGGCCAGACCGGCAAGACCGTCTCGCCGCAGCTGTACATCGCCCTGGGCATCTCCGGTGCCATCCAGCACCGGGCGGGCATGCAGACCTCGAAGACCATCGTCGCCGTCAACAAGGACGAGGAAGCGCCGATCTTCGAGATCTCCGACTACGGCGTGGTGGGCGATCTGTTCAGCGTCACCCCGCAGCTGACCCAGGCGGTCAAGGCCCGCAAGGGTTAAGCCGCAACGAACACGTGAACGCCCGGCCGGGGAAACCCGGCCGGGCGTTTTGCGTCGGGGACCGGAACTTCAGGCCCGGGTCGGAACCGGTGGCCCGGTCAACCGGTCGGCGTCCGGAGAAGTGCGTCGCAACGTCATGTGCACCAGGACCAGAACGGAGGCAACCGCCGCGAAGAAGCACCACAGCGACGCGAATGACTTCATGTACAAGATTGCGACCGCGATCAGACCGATGAGGTTCAGCACGCCGAAAGCGACGATCGGGCGGTAACTCGACATCAGCAACGGCACGATCACCGCGACGATGTAGAGCACCGCCCACAGCAGCGGGTGCTGGACGACGGTGAGGTACTCGAGGCCGTGGGAGTGCCGGATCACCTCTACCGGGTTGGCCAGCACCACGAAGGCGAGATAGCCCGACACGATGAGTCCGAGGGCCAGGAACGGGGCCATCGCCGCCCGACGGCGGGCGTCGAGCAGCATCACCGCAAACGGCATATAGGTCGGCAGCAGGGGCCAGGCGATGAACAGGTAGGCCCGCATGGCCAGGTCGGCCAGTCCGGGTGATACCCGGCCGTCCAGGCCTGCCCATACCGTGACCTCGAGAAATTGATGGGCCGAGAACAGCGCGGGGAGCAGCGCGAACGGCAACTCCCGGCGGTCCCTCACCTTGCTGACCGACAGCGCCGCAACCGGCACCAAGGCGGTACCCGCCACCAAGTCGGCCGTCATGGAGAAGCACATCTGGGAAATGGTGCCATGGCGGGGCGGCGGCTGTTCGCTGGGAGTGGCGGCGCGCCCCGGCCGGTATCCTGAACGGGCCATGAGCCATACCCGGTCGGTGTATCTCGACCACGCAGCAACCACCCCGATGCACCCCGAGGCCATCGAGGCGATGACGGCCGCGCTGGGATCCGTCGGCAACCCGTCCTCGCTGCACACCGCCGGCCGCGCCGCTCGCCGCCGGCTCGAAGAGTCGCGGGAGAGCATCGCCGCCCGGCTCGGTGCCAGGCCCTCGGAGGTGATCCTCACCGCCGGCGGAACCGACAGCGACAACCTGGCCGTCAAGGGCATCTTCTGGGCTCGCCGCGATGCCGATCCGGCACGTCGGCGCATCATCACCACCGCTGTCGAACACCATGCAGTGCTCGACGCCGTGGAGTGGCTGTGCGGGCACGAAGGTGCCGAGGTCACCTATCTGGACTGCGAGGACGACGGATCGGTGACCCCGGCGGCGCTGCGCGATGCGCTCGCAACCCACGGCGACGTCGCACTGGTCACGGTCATGTGGGCTAACAACGAGGTCGGCACCATCATGCCGATCCGCGAACTTTCCTCTGTTGCTGCGGAATTCGGCATTCCAATGCACAGCGACGCGTTGCAGGCGGTCGGCCAGGTGCCGGTCGACTTCGCCGCGTCGGGGCTTTCGGCGCTGAGCTTGACCGCCCACAAGTTCGGCGGGCCCACCGGTGTCGGAGCCCTGCTGCTGGGCCGCGACACCGCCTGCGTGCCGTTGCTGCACGGCGGGGGACAGGAACGGGATGTGCGTTCCGGGACCGTCGACGTGGCGGGCGCGGTCGCGATGGCGGTGGCCGCCGACATCGCCGTCGGCAGCCAGGTCGAGTCGGCGGAGCGGCTGAGCGTCCTGCGCGACCGGCTCATCGGCTCCGTGCTGAACACCATCGACGACGTCGCGGTCAACGGTGCCGCCGGCGCCCGGCGACTTCCCGGCAACGCCCACTTCACCTTCCGCGGGTGCGAGGGCGATTCGCTGCTGATGTTATTGGACGCCAACGGAATCGAGTGCTCCACCGGATCGGCTTGCACCGCGGGGGTGGCCCGGGCATCCCACGTGCTGCTGGCCATGGGCGCCGATCCCGACGTCGCCCGCGGATCGTTGCGGTTGTCGCTGGGGCACACCAGCACCGGAGCGGACGTCGACGCCGCCCTGCGGGTACTGCCGGTCGCCGTTGAAAGGGCCCGGCAGGCCGCGTTGGCCAGTTCCCCTTTCGAGGGTGTCCGATGAGGGTGCTCGCCGCGATGAGCGGGGGGGTGGACTCCTCGGTCGCCGCGGCCCGGATGGTCGACGCCGGTCACGAGGTTGTGGGCGTTCACCTGGCGCTGTCGCATGCGCCGGGCACCCTGCGCACCGGGTCGCGTGGCTGCTGCTCCCGGGAAGACGCCGGTGATGCCCGCCGGGTCGCCGATATCCTCGGGATCCCCTTCTACGTCTGGGATTTCGCCGACCGGTTCAAAGCCGACGTCATCGATGACTTCGTCGCCTCTTATGAGCGTGGCGAGACTCCGAATCCTTGCGTGCGCTGCAACGAGCGAATCAAGTTCTCGGCGCTGGCCGCCAGAGCGTTGGCCCTGGGTTTCGACGCTTTGGCCACCGGGCACTACGCGCGCCTGGACGGTGGGCGGTTGCGCCGGGCGGCCGACGCCGACAAGGACCAGTCCTACGTGCTGGCGGTGCTCACCGCAGAACAGTTGCGGCACGCGGTGTTCCCGGTCGGCGACACCCCCAAGCCGGCGATCCGTGAGGAGGCCGCGCGCCGCGGGCTGGCAGTCGCTGAGAAGCCGGACAGCCACGACATCTGCTTCATCCCGTCCGGGGACACCCGAGCATTCCTCGGTGCCCACATCGGAGTGCGTCCCGGCGCGGTCGTCGACGGCACCGGCGCGGTGCTGGCCCACCACGAGGGAGTGCACGGCTTCACCATCGGTCAGCGCAAGGGACTGGGCATCGCCGGTCCGGGACCGGACGGAAACCCGCGCTACGTCACCGCGATCGACGCCGATTCCGGCACGGTGCGGGTCGGCTCCGCCGAGGATCTCGATGTCTGGGGGCTAACCGGAGAACGGCCAGTCTTCACCTCCGGGAGCGCACCGACCGGACCGATCCAGTGCGAGGTTCAGGTCCGGGCGCACGGCGGGCTGGCGCCGGCGGTGGCCGAGGTGGTCGACGATCGCATCGCCGTGACGCTGCGTTCACCTCTGCGGGGCGTGGCGCCGGGCCAGACGATGGTGCTCTACCGCCCCGACCCGGCCGGCGACGAAGTACTGGGCAGCGCAACCATTTCGGCGTCGAGCTAGGGCGGCATCAGCCCCGGTCTAGCGGCGGGGGAAGGTTCGCGATCACCGGGAATTCGCCGGTGTTGCCCACCCGGTCGCGGGCGATCTCAAGCACCCGGGTGCGCACGAGGAACCAGCCGCCGATCAGCGCCGGGATGAGCACCACCAGGCTGGCGACCGTCCAGGTGCCGATGGGTCGGTTGAACGCCATCAGGACCAGGACCACAAACAGGAACAACAGGGTCAGATAGCCCGTGTAAGGCGCACCCCACATCCGGAAGGACGGTCGCGTCATCCGGCCCTGCTCGGACCAGCGGTACAGCTGGATCTGGCAGATGACGATGGTCGCCCAGGACGACAGGATGCCGAGTGAGGCCACGTTCAGAACAATCTCGAAGGCCATCGCCGGCACCACTCCATTGAGGATCACCCCGAGCAGGCCGATGGAGGCGGTCAGACAGATGCCGCCGTAAGGGACGCCCCGGCCCGACATCCGGCCGGTGAACTTCGGCGCGCTGCCGTTCATCGCCATCGACCGAAGGATTCGGCCGGTGGAGTACAGACCCGCGTTGAGGCTCGAGAATGCCGCGGTGAGCACAACGAGATTCATCATCGTGCCGGCGCCCTGGATGCCGATCTTGCCGAAGAACGTCACGAAGGGACTCTCCTCGGCCGAGTAGTCGGTGTAGGGCAGCAGCAGGGCGAGCAGGAACAGCGATCCCACATAGAACAGGGCAATCCGGGCGATCACCGAGTTGATGGCCCGCGGCATGACCTTCTCCGGTTCGGCGGTCTCGCCGGCTGCGGTGCCGACGAGTTCGACTGCGGCGTAGGCGAACACCACCCCCGAGGTGACGATCACCAACGGGAGCACCCCGACCGGGAACATGCCGCCGCTGTTGTTCAGCACGCTGAAGCCGGTGGAATGTCCGTCGATCTGGTAACGGCCCGCCAGGAAGATCGTCCCTGCCACCAGGAACGTCAGCAGGGCGACGACCTTGACCAGCGCAGCCCAGAACTCGAACTCGCCGAACAGTGCTACCGAGACCATGTTCATCGCGAAGACCAGAGCCAGGGCGATCAGTGCGATAAGCCATTGCGGGACGGCGTCGAAGGCATTCCAGAACTTGAAATAGGTCGCGATCGCCGTGGAGTCGACGATTGACGTCATGGCCCAGTTCAGGAAGTACATCCACCCCGCCACGTAGGCGGCCTTCTCGCCCAGGAACTCCCGGGCGTAGGAGACGAAGGAGCCCGACGAGGGCCGGTGCAGCACGAGTTCGCCCATCGCCCGCAGGATGAGGAACACGAATATGCCGCAGAACCCGTAGACCAGGAACAGTCCCGGACCCGCACTCGCCAGCCTGCCGCCGGCACCGAGGAAAAGGCCGGTTCCGATCGCCCCGCCGATCGCGATCATCTGCAGCTGACGCGGCTTGAGGCTCTTGTGGTAGCCCGCGTCCTCTTTGGTCAGATCGGCGAGCGACTGCTCGTTGGACACTTTGGTCATTTCCCGGCCCCGGTCGTCGCGTCGTCGGTGTGTGGCGGCGTCGGTATGTCGCGGAAGGTGAAGATGAACCCGAACACCGCCACACCGGCGGCAAACGCGTAGCCGATCACCGAGTACCAGCCGGCGTGTAGGTAGGCGGTCACCGCGACGACGAACATCGCCAGGAACACCATGAACATCCCGATCAGTGGTGTCTTGGCCTTGAAATCGATGAGCCGCATGAATTCGATCCCCCGGAGTTTGTGAACACGAGTGCCATGAGTAGACAACCACTCGGCCGGCGATACCTCGCAGGAAACACCAACTTTGCCTGGAAGTAACAACTGCCTGGTGGGATTGGCGGTTGTGGGCATCAAAGTCGGGATCGAACACCGCACGAGCTACACCTTCGACCGGCCGGTTCAAGTGCACCCGCACGTCGTCCGGCTGCGCCCCGCCCCGCACGCCCGCACCCCGATCGAGGCGTACTCGCTCCAGGTGGAGCCGGCCGACCATTTCATCAACTGGCAGCAGGACGCATTCGGCAACTTTCTGGCCCGGCTGGTGTTCCCCAGCCCCACAAGCAAGCTCAGCATCAACGTCGGACTGATCGCCGACCTCAAAGTGATCAACCCGTTCGACTTCTTCATCGAGGACTACGCCGAGACCGTGCCGTTCAGGTACCCCGCGTCACTGCGGGACGATCTGGAGGCCTACCTCAAGCCGGTGGCGGACACCGCGGACACCGGCGAGTCCGTGCGGGCCTGGGTCGACGCGCACCCGCCCACCCCGGGCGTTCGCACCATCGACTTCCTGGTCGAGGTCAACCAGGCCGTCAACGCCGACGTCAACTACAGCGTCCGGATGGAGCCGGGTGTGCAGAGCCCCGAGCACACGTTGCGAACGAAAATCGGTTCCTGCCGAGACTCGGCATGGCTGCTCGTCGCACTGCTGCGCCAGTTCGGCCTCGCCGCTCGTTTCGTATCCGGCTATCTGGTGCAACTCGCCTCCGACGTCGACGCCATCGACGGGCCCTCCGGGCCGGCCGCGGACTTCACCGATCTGCACGCCTGGACTGAGGTGTATGTGCCCGGCGCGGGCTGGATCGGTTTGGATCCCACTTCCGGGCTGTTCGCCGGGGAGGGCCACATTCCGCTGGCCGCAACACCACACCCCTCCTCGGCGGCCCCGATCACCGGCGCGACCGGGGTGGCCGAGACCACGTTCGATTTCTCCAACACCGTTACCCGCATCCACGAGGATCCCCGGGTCACGCTGCCCTACACCGACACCGCCTGGGCGGCGATCACCGCACTGGGCGAACAGGTCGACGCCCGACTCGAAGCTGCCGATGTCCGGCTCACGATGGGTGGCGAGCCCACCTTCGTTTCCGTCGACGACCAGGTCTCCCCGGAATGGACCACCGACGCCGATGGTCCACACAAGCGCAATCGTGCCTCGGTGCTGACCGCACTCCTGAAGTCCGAGTGGGCTCCGCACGGACTGGTCCAGCGCAGCCAGGGCAAGTGGTACCCCGGCGAACCGTTGCCGCGCTGGCAGATCGGACTCTATTGGAGACGTGACGGGGAACCGCTGTGGCGCGACGGCACGTTGCTGGCCGATCCGTGGGACGGCGAGGCGGCAACTGCGGAACCGGTTGAGGCGCAGCGGCTGTTGTCGACCCTCGCCGCGGAACTCGGGCTGCCCGCCACCCAGGTCCGGCCGGCTTTCGAGGACCCGTTGATCCGGCTGGCCAACGCGGTGCGC
>JAHBAP020000411.1 GCA_018500005.2 Mycobacterium sp.
AGCCTCCACTGTGCGGGTACGCCCGGAGAACGTCGGATTGGTGCCCACCGACACCGCGGAGAGATACCGCTGACCGGGCACCATCGACCCCAGCCCGGGACTTGTTCCCGCCTGCCTGCCCAGGACGGTGAACCAGGCCGCATAGACACCGTCGGCCGGGATCGCGGCATACATCGGCGGGGAGACGTTGGCGGTCGGGTAGCCCAAGCCGCGGCCGCGGCCCTCGCCGCGCACGATTACCCCCTCCACCCGGTGCGGGCGGCCGAGTGCCTCGGCGGCCGCCACCACGTCACCGGCATCGACACAGGCCCGAATGTAGGTGGAGGAGAAGGTGACCGTTTCGCTCTGGTGCTGCTCGGCGACCAGCGAGACCGATTCCACCGAGAAGCCGAACCGCTCCCCGGCCTTGCGCAGGGTGGCGACGTTGCCGGCCGCCTTCTTGCCGAAGGTGAAGTTCTCCCCCACCACGACATCGAGCACATGCAGACGTTCGACGAGCAGCTCGTGGATGTAGCGATCCGGGCTGAGCTTCATGAAATCGGTGCTGAACGGCATCACCAGGAAGACGTCGATGCCGAGTTCCTCGGCCAGTTCGGCACGGCGCGGCAGGGTGGTCAACTGAGCCGGGTGACTGCCCGGGAATACCACCTCCATTGGGTGCGGATCGAAGGTCATCAGCACCGTCGGGACGCCGCGTTCCCGTCCCGCTTTGACGGCCCGCGCGATCAGTTCGGCGTGGCCGCGGTGCACGCCGTCGAAGACGCCGATGGTCAGCACGCAGCGCCCCCAGTCCGACGGGATGTCGTCCTGCCCGCGCCAGCGTTCCACGCCGACAAGCCTAAAGGCTCAGTCGTCCTCGTCGGTGACCCGCCGGATCAACTCGACATCCGATCGGCCGCGGTGTCCGGTGTCTTCAGAGCGTCGACGGGCGGATCACCACCACGGACTTGGTGCGCTGACCCCTGTCCTCCAGCAGTGCGATGACACGCCCGGTCGAATCAGTGGCGGCATAAACGCCGTCGATACCCGCCGCCGACAACGGTCGCCCGTGGGTGGCGTCGACGGCCTGCTCATCGGTGATATCCCGGCGCCGGAAGGCCAGCAGACAGGCCTCGTCGAGGTCGTAGCTCAGTGCCGGATCCTCGGCGAGGTCTTCCAGGGTGCGGGCATGATCGAGGCCGTAGCCGCCAACGCGGGTCCGTCGCAGTGCGGTCAAGTGCCCGCCGACACCCAACGCCTCGCCCAGATCGCGGGCCAGTGCCCGGATATAGGTGCCCGAGGAACAGTCGACCTCGACGTCGACGTCGACGAACAGGTCCTCGCGGCGTATCGCCAATACATCGAACCGGTCGACGCAGACCGTCCGCGCGGCCAGTTCCACCTGCTGTCCTTCGCGGGCCAACTGGTAGGCCCGTTTGCCGCCGATCTTGACCGCGCTCACCGTCGAGGGCCGCTGGGCGATTTCGCCCCGCAGCGGCGCGATCCCGGCATGGATCGCCTCGTCGGTCAGATCCGCGGCTGAAACATCCTGCAGCACTTCGCCTTCGGCGTCGTCTGTTGAGGTTGAGCGGCCCAGTCGGATGGTGGCCGCGTATGACTTGTTCGTCGCGGTCAGCAGTCCGAGGATCTTGGTGGCCCGTTCGATCCCGATCACCAGCACCCCGGTGGCCATCGGGTCAAGGGTGCCGGCGTGGCCGACCTTTCGGGTGCCGAAGATCCGGCGGCACCGCCCCACTACGTCGTGACTTGTCATGCCGGCCGGTTTGTCGACGACGACGATGCCCGGATCCGGAGGCTTTCGAGGTGTCACAGCACGATCGCCGTCAACGCCAACCCGTCGGCCACCGACCACCGCCCCGCGAGTTCCACCAGTGGTGGTCCGGACCGCGCCGCGGGGTCGATGAGAATGCGCGAGACGAAGGTGCCCCCGTCCGGGGAATCGGCCTCGAAGGTGATGTGGGCGTCCTCGAACCCCAGCCAGCGACCCGTCAGCGGAAACCAGGCTTTATAGGTCGCCTCCTTGGCGCAGAACAGGATCCGGTCCCAGTGCAGCCCGGCCGGCAAAGCCGCGATCTCGCGGCGCTCCACCGGCAGGCTGATCGCGTCGAGCACCCCGGCAGGCAGCACCCCGTGCGGCTCGGCATCGATCCCGACCGAACGCACCGCGGACCGTCGGCCCACCACCGCGCCGCGGTAGCCCTCGCAGTGGGTGAGGCTGCCCACCAGGCCGTCGGGCCACTGAGGTTCACCCTTCTCCCCCTTGAGGATCGGTGCCTGGGGCACCCCGAGCCGGCCCATCGCCAGCCGGGCACAGTGCCGGACGGTGACGAACTCGTTGCGGCGCTTGGTCACCGAACGCGCCACGAGAGGCTCCTCCTCGGGCATCGGGGACAGATCCGGCGGATCGCCGTAAAGCTCGGCGTAGACCAGATCGGCCAGGTCCGGCAGCACCGCGCGTATCAGGGTCATCGTCGCCGCGCCTTCAGCCGTTCCCGGAACGCCTCGGCCTGGGCACGCATCTCGGGGGTGATCATGAAATGGCCGCCGAACTCGTTGAGGTAGCCGGGCGCGTAGTCCGGGTCCGGGAGCACCTGCCGCAGCCAGCGGTATGGCTTGCGCCGCCGCCCCTCTCGCGGATAGCCCACCGACACCTCCTCGAACCTCACCCCGTCGTACCAGGTGGTGCGCGGAATGTGCAGATGCCCGTAGACCGAGCACAACGCGTTGTACCGGGTGTGCCAGTCGGCGGTCTCCACGGTGCCGCACCACAGCGCGAACTCGGGGTAGAACAGCATGTCGCAGGGGTCGCGCACCAGCGGGAAATGGTTGACCAGCACCGTGGGCACCATCCAGTCCAGATCCTCAAGACGCGACCGTGTGTAGGCCAGCCGGTCCCGGCACCAGGCGTCGCGGGTGGCGTAGGGCTCACAGGACAACAGGAACTCGTCGGTGGCAACGACGTTGTGCTCCTTGGCGATTGCCAGGCCCTCGGCCTTGGTCGTCGCCCCCTTCGGCAGGAAGGTGTAGTCGTAGAGCACGAACATCGGCACCACGGTCGCCGGGCCGCCCTGTCCGGTCCACACCGGATAGGGGTGTTCGGGGGTGACGACGCCCATCTCATCGCACATCTCGACCAGGTGGTCGTAGCGCGCCCGGCCGAATACCTGCGCCGGATCCTTACCGGTGGTCCACAGCTCGTGGTTGCCCGGTACCCAGATCACCTTCGCGAAACGCCGCCGCAGCAGATCCAAAGACCAGCGGATGTCGTCGGTGCGTTCGGCCACGTCCCCGGCCACGATCAGCCAGTCCTCCGGGGAGGACGGATACAGCGACTCGGTCACCGGCTTATTGCCGGTGTGTCCGGTGTGCAGGTCGCTGATCGCCCAGAGTGTGGGTGCCACAACCGACCAGCGTACTTGCGCCTCCCTATCCTGATCTCGTGACGAGTGTTCGCCGCAGTGATCGTGCCGTGAGTCGGCTGATGCGACTTCCGGCCCCGACCACCGACTACCGGGTGCACCGGCGGGTTCCGATACCCATGCGCGACGGGGTCGACCTGGTCGCCGACCACTACGAACCGCTCACCACGCAGCCGCTGGGCACCATCCTGGTACGCGGGCCGTACGGGCGGGGATTCCCGTTCTCGTTCGTCTACGCCCAGATCTACGCCGCCCGCGGATACCACGTGGTGCTGCAGAGCGTGCGGGGCACGTTCGGCTCTGGTGGGACGTTCGTGCCGATGGTGCACGAGGCCGACGACGCCGCCGACACCGTGGTGTGGCTGCGCGAACAGCCCTGGTTCACCGGCACCTTCGGCACCATCGGATTGTCCTATCTGGGCTACACCCAGTGGGCAATGTTGTCCGATCCCCCGCCGGAGCTGGCCGCCGCGGTGATCAGCGTCGGTCCGCATGATTTCCACGGATCCTCCTGGGGCACAGGATCATTCGCGCTCAATGACTTCCTCGGCTGGTCGGACATGATGGGTCACCAGGAGCGCGCCGTACCGCACCGGCTGGCATTCCAGTTCAAGGCGGCCCGTCGGCTGGCTTCGGCGGTGCACGACGTCCCGTTGGGCCATGCCGGCCGCAGACTGCTCGGTGAGAACTCGCCGTGGTACGAGTCGTGGATCGAGCACCCCGACGTCGACGACCCGTTCTGGGAGCCGATGCGGATGACCCACGCGCTGGACAAGTGCACCGTTCCGGTGCTGCTGATCAGCGGATGGCAGGACATCTTCATCGACCAGACCATCACCCAGTACCAGTACCTGCACCGCCGCGGCCTCGACGTCGCCCTGACGGTGGGCACCTGGACCCACGACGAGATGGTGACCAAGGCCCTCAGCCGTACCGCCACCGAATCGCTGGACTGGCTCTGTCTCTTATACACATCT
>JAHBAP020000350.1 GCA_018500005.2 Mycobacterium sp.
CCGCGATGGGTGATCTCGAGATCGACCCGCAGTTCGCCGAACGCAGCGTCAACGAGGGCTTCTCCGGCGGTGAGAAGAAGCGCCACGAGATCCTGCAACTGGGTCTGCTGAAGCCCAAGATCGCCATCCTCGACGAGACCGACTCCGGCTTGGACGTCGATGCCCTGCGGGTGGTCAGCGAGGGCGTCAACCGGTTCGCCGAGGCCGAGCACGCCGGTGTCCTGCTGATCACGCACTACACCCGGATACTGCGCTACATCCATCCGCAGTTCGTGCACGTATTCGTCGACGGCCGGATCGTCGAGTCGGGCGGCCCCGAACTGGCCGACGAGCTCGAGGAGAACGGCTACGTGCGGTTCACCCGCGCGGCAGCACCTTCCTAGGGGCCGCGCATGACAACCACAGCGGGCCTAGACGTCGACGTCATCAGGGCCGACTTTCCGATCCTGGACCGGGTCATGCGTGGGGGAAATCGGTTGGCCTATCTGGACTCCGGTGCCACCGCGCAGAAGCCGTTGCAGGTGCTCGACGCCGAGCGAGAGTTCCTGACCACCTCCAACGGTGCGGTGCATCGGGGGGCGCACCAGTTGATGGAAGAGGCCACCGACGCCTTCGAGCAGGGCAGGGTCGATATCGCCGGCTTCGTCGGCGCGGCGCCGCGGGAACTGGTGTTCACCAAGAACGCGACCGAGGCGCTCAACCTGGTGTCCTATGTGTTGGGCGACAGTCGTTTCGAGCGTTGCGTCGGGCCCGGCGATGTGATCGTCACGACCGAACTCGAGCACCACGCCAATCTCATTCCCTGGCAGGAGCTGGCCCGCCGCACCGGAGCGACCCTGCGCTGGTATGGCATCACCGATGACGGCCATCTGGATCTGGACTCGCTGGCGCTGGACGAGCGGGTGAAAGTCGTTGCCTTCACCCACCATTCGAACGTCACGGGTACCGGCGCCCCAGTGGCCGAACTGGTCAACCGGGCGCAGTCGGTCGGTGCGCTGACCGTGCTGGACGTCTGCCAGTCGGTGCCGCACCAGCCTGTCGATCTGCCGTCGCTCGACGTCGACTTCGCCGCTTTCTCCGGGCACAAGATGCTCGGCCCGACCGGTATCGGCGCCCTGTACGGTCGCCCCGAACTGCTCGACGCGCTACCGCCGTTCCTGACCGGCGGTTCGATGATCGAAACCGTCACCATGGAGCGCGCCACCTACGCCCCGGCGCCGCAGCGTTTCGAGGCCGGCACTCAGATGATCTCGCAGGTCGTCGGATTGGCCGCGGCGGCAAGGTATCTCGACGCGATCGGCATGCAGGCGGTCGAAGCTCACGAGAACCTGCTGGTGACCGCGGCGCTGGACGGTCTCGCCGACATTCCGCAGGTGCGCATCATCGGACCGGCAGATCCGGCGCTGCGACGGTCCCCGGTCTCCTTCGTCGTCGACGGTGTGCACGCCCATGATGTGGGCCAGGTGCTCGACGACGACGGGGTTGCCGTCCGGGTCGGCCATCACTGCGCCGCGCCGTTGCACCGCCGTTTCGGGTTGGCCGCTACCGTGCGGGCGTCCTTCGCCGTCTACAACACCCTCGACGAGGTCGACCGGCTCGTCGCCGGGGTGCGTCGGGCCATCGATTTCTTCGGATCGAGGTGACGACGCGGTGAGACTCGAGCAGATGTACCAGGACGTCATCTTGGACCACTACAAGCACCCGCATCACCGTGGCCTGCGCGAACCGTTCGGCGCCGAAGTGCACCACGTCAATCCCACATGTGGCGACGAAGTGACTCTGCGGGTGGCGCTGTCCGATGACGGCGAGCAGGTCAATGACGTCTCATACGACGGGCAGGGCTGTTCGATCAGCCAGGCCGCCACCTCGGTGCTGGCCGACCAGGTGATCGGGCAGAGCGTCGGCGATGCGCTCAAGACCGTCGAGGCGTTCAACGAGATGATCACCTCGCGTGGCACTATCGCCGGCGACGAGGACGTAATCGGCGACGGCATCGCGTTCGCCGGGGTGTCGAAGTATCCGGCGCGAGTGAAATGCGCGCTTCTGGGATGGCTGGCGTTCAAGGACGCCGTCGCGCGGGCATCCGGACATATGGAGGAGAACAGATGACCGGGGAGTCGGTTTCGGCGGGCAGGAGCGAAGCGACTGGGGAGTCGGTTTCGGCGGAGTTCATGGCGGATCTTGAAGAAGCCATGCGCGATGTGGTGGACCCCGAACTGGGTATCAACGTCGTCGATCTCGGTCTGGTCTACGGCATTAACGTCGAAAAAGCTTCACAGGAACAAGACGCCGGGACCGTCGCGGTGATCGACATGACGCTCACCTCGGCAGCCTGCCCGCTGACCGATGTCATCGAGGATCAGACCCTCAACGCGCTGGTCGGTTCGGGTCTCGTCAACGAGGTCAAGATCAACTGGGTGTGGATCCCGCCGTGGGGTCCGGACAAGATCACCGACGACGGCCGCGAACAGCTTCGGGCTTTGGGCTTCACGGTCTGAGGATCCGCTGCGCAGAATCCGCTGATCGGTCGGTGTGACTAACGGCCTTCGGCAGTGATGACCAACGCCGATCGGTGGCCTACTTTCGTCTCTGCTGCCCAACTGCCCTGCAGCGGTTTGATTTGCCTATCAGCAGTTTTACTGCACAACAAGGGGCAGATCCGATGGCATCACTTCTTCATCCCGCACTCTGGGGAGTCTTGGTCGTCGGAACTCTGTTCACCTTCGTTTTCGTCGTCGCCGCCGCATCCGACACAGTCCTGACCTTTAATGACCGGCGCGAGCAGGTCGTTGCCAGCTTCGGAGCTCTGCGGCTCACGTCCAAGCATCTGATCGTCGGGAATCGTAAGGATGCCGAGCGAATTCCGTTGACGGGTCTGGCGGTCGCTGTCAAGCAGATGGAGTCGGCCGTCGGCTCGAGTGTCGTGGTGACGGTCATGGGCGCCGACCGCCCGACTGAGCGCCGAGAGCCCCTGACCTTCGGCTCCAGCGGTGAGGCGCAGATCCTCGCGGTCCTGTTCGGCCGGATGGCGCGGGCGACCCA
>JAHBAP020000599.1 GCA_018500005.2 Mycobacterium sp.
CCCTCGGCGTGCACGGCCTCGGTGAGCCGGCACAGGCCGGGCAGCGCCTCCGGGCGCATCCACAGCGCCGAAGCGTCGGTGCGCCCGCCCGGGCTGACCGCGCAGTAGGCCATCGTCGTCATGCCGACCCCGCCGGTGGCCATCGCCCGGTGGAACGCGATGAGGTCGTCGCTGACCAGCGCCTGCGGGGTGCGGGCCTCGAAGGTCGCCGCCTTGATGGTCCGGTTCCGCAGCCGAACCGGGCCCAGTTGGGCCGGGCTGAACACATCGGCGACGACACCCATATGCAGAATGTAGCCGTGCCTGCACAAATCCTGGACGGCAAGCTCACCCGTGATGAGATCCTGGCCGACCTGACGGCCCGGGTCTCCGCGCTCACCGCAGTCGGACGCACGCCCGGCCTGGGCACCGTCCTGGTCGGCGACGACCCGGGATCGCACGCCTATGTGCGCGGCAAGCACTCCGACTGTGCCAAGGTCGGCATCACCTCGATTCGCCGCGACCTGCCCGCCGACGCCAGCGCGGCACAACTCAACGACACGATCGACGAACTCAACGCCAATCCGGACTGCACCGGCTACATCGTGCAACTCCCGTTGCCGCGCCACCTCGATGAGAACGCCGCGCTGGAACGCATCGACCCGGCCAAGGATGCCGACGGCCTGCACCCCACCAACCTCGGCCGGCTGGTCCTCAACGAGGCAGCGCCCCTGCCCTGCACCCCGCGCGGCATCGTGCACCTGCTGCGCCGCTTCGACGTTCCGATCGACGGCGCGCATGTGGTGGTGATCGGCCGCGGGGTGACCGTTGGCCGGCCCCTGGGTCTGTTGCTGACCCGGCGTACCGAGAACGCCACAGTCACGTTGTGCCACACCGGAACCCGTGATCTGCCCGCGTTGACCCGCCAGGCTGACATCATCATCGCCGCGGTCGGGGTGCCGCACATGCTGACCGCCGACATGGTGCGGCCGGGTGCGGCTGTGGTCGACGTCGGCGTCAGCCGGGTCGACGGAGTGCTCACCGGGGACGTTGCTCCCGACGTCTGGGAGGTGGCCGGGCACGTCTCGCCCAATCCCGGCGGCGTGGGTCCGTTGACCCGCGCCTTCCTGCTGACCAACGTCGTTGAAAGAGCCGAGGTCGTTGAAAGAGCCGAGGCCGTCGAACGAGCCGAAGCCGGGGCGTGAAAGAGCGCGCGCTGGAGGTGATTCGGGCCCAGTGGCCCATCCTCACCGTCGCCGCCATCTTCGTTCTTGCCCTGGTGCTGGTCGCCGCGGGCTTCTGGCGCCGCGGGGCGTTTCTGATCGGGATCGGCGTCGGGGTCGCCGCAGCACTGAGACTGGTGCTTCCCGATGACCGCGCGGGACTTCTGGTGGTGCGCGCCCGCGGCCTGGATTTTGCGACCATGACCACGATCAGCGCGATCATGATCTACACGGCCTGGACCATCGACCCGCTCGGAACGAGTTGAACCGCCCGGTTGGTCAGCTCAGTATCGCCCGCGCGCACACCGTGATGTAGGGCAGTGCGATGCCCTGCGCGTTCGCCAGCGCCGGGTGGGTGGCCAGCAGTGTGCGAACTTCGTCAAGGGTCCGGGTGCGCACCTCAGCGGGGGAGGTGATGCAGTAACTGCGCGAGGCGACGTAGTCGATGAGTGCCTGTGGCGTCACATAATTCGTCCACTCCACCCGATGGGTCTGCACATCGGTGAACGGCTCCGGCAGCACCACCGTCGCATTGGCCCAGTCGTGTTCGAGTCCCACGATCCGGCCGAACTCCTTGACCCAGCCCAGTCGTTCGTCGCGTACGTTCCACAGCAGCCCGAGCCGACCTCCGGGGCGCAGTACCCGGGCGACTTCGGCGAGGGCGCGATCCGGGTCGAACCAATGCCAGGCCTGCGCCACCAGCACCGCGTCAACGCTCTTGTCCGGCAACGGAATCTGTTCGGCGGTGCCGAGCAGGGCGGGAGTGTCGGGCAGGGTCACGCGCAAGACGTCGAGCAGTTCGGGGAGCGGATCGACGGCCACCACGTTCAGATCACGCTCGACCAGTCGGCTGGTGAGCTTTCCGGTCCCGGCGCCCAGATCCAGCACATCGCGCACCGGGCTTCCGGCCTCCGGGGCCAACAGCCAGTCGATCGCCGCCGGGGGGTAGGACGGCCGCCCGCGTTCGTAGGCGGCGGCCTGGGAACCGAATGACAGGGAGCGTTGCTTGCGACCGCCGTCCGCGTTCATCGGCGCTGGCCGTCGGCCCGCGTCAGGGTCTCCCGGACCAGTTGACCGACGGCTTCGGTCTCGATGAGGAAGCCGTCGTGGCCGTAGATCGAATCCACGACATTCAGGCCCGGGCAACCGGGCAGGAGGTCGGCCAGCTCCTGCTGCAGTCGCAGCGGGTAGAGCCGGTCGGAGGTGATGCCCCCGACGACGACCGGAACGGGGCAAGACTGCAATGCCGCCGCCACCCCGCCACGGCCGCGACCCACGTCGTGGTTGGACAGCGTCTCGGTAAGGGCGACATAGCTGCCTGCGTCGAACCGCCGAACCAGCTTGGCGCCCTGGTGCTCCAGATAGCTCTGCACCGCGTAGCGGCCGCCGGCCATCGGGTCCTCCCGGTCCTCGCCGTCGGCCTGGCCCGAATTGCCGAAGCGGGTGTCCAACTCGGCCTCGCCGCGGTAGGTCAGGTGGGCGAACCGGCGGGCGAGTTCCAGGCCGGTGTCGGGGGAGCGGCCGGTGCCGTAGTAGTCCCCGCCCTGCCAGTTCGGGTCGGACTTGATGGCCGCGATCTGCGTGCTCTGGGTGCCGATCTGATCGGCGGTGGCGCGTGCGCCGACGGCCAGCACCAGTGCCGAGCGCACCTGCTCGGGGTAGCCG
>JAHBAP020000413.1 GCA_018500005.2 Mycobacterium sp.
CCGGCGGCACCCGCACCAGCAGCGCCCGCCCCCGCACCGGCGGCACCCGCTCCGGCGGCACCGGCACCGGCGGCCGCGACACCCGCCGATCCCGGCATCCCGCCCGTTTCGGTGACTGTGCCCGCCCCGGCGGTCGACCCGGCCACAGCGGTGGCCGCCACGGTGCCCGCTCAGTAGCACCCCGGCACGGCTCGTATTGTTGGGCCCATGGTTGTCGCGGCAGTCGTATGTCTGTGCCTGGCCGTCCTGATAGGCGGCTCGGGGCTCTGGACGCTGCGCAGACCGGCGCCGGCCGACCTCACCGGTCTGGTCTTGCGCGCCGTCGCACCGACCCAGGTGGCGGCCGGCATCATGCTGGCCGCCGCCGGGATCGTCGCCCTGGCGGCGCCGCACCGTGTCGGACTGATCGCCTTGGTCGTCGGCGTGCTCGGGGCGATCGCGACCGTCGGCGCGGGTTCCTGGCAGGGGGCCCGCTACGCGGAGAGTCGGCAGTCGGCCGGCGGGTGCGGATCCGGTGAGGGCCGCGGCGGCCGCGCCAAGGTGTGGGGGTCCCGATTCCGGCTGGGGCTCAGTTCCGGCTGAGGTCGATCGGGTGCGTCGCCAGCATCGCCATCGGCATCGGTTGACGCCGCATCACCCGCGACCACAGGTCCACCCGGGGCGGCACGAGAACGTCTGAGGGCAGGGCCGACAGCACGATCCAGTCATTGCGCTCGATCTCACCGTCGAGTTGACCGATGGTCCATCCGGAGTACCCGGCGAAGATCCGCACGCTCTCGACCAAGGAACCGATCAGGTCGGGGTCGGCGTCCAGATCCACCATGACGATCCGGCCGGAGACGTGCCGCAGACCGGAGACGCCGTCCGGGTCGGCACCGACCCGTAGCGTCCCCAGGCACAGCGCCGCGTCGCGCTTGACCGGCCCGCCGACGAACATGGTCTTGGGTTTTGCCACCAGGTCGGCCCACTGCGGAAGCACGTTGTACACCGCCGTCTCGCTGGGCCGATTGAGCACCACGCCCAGCGTGCCGCCGTCATTGTGCTCGACGACGTAGATCACGCTGCGGCGGAACGTCGGCTCCATCAGTTCGATGTTTGCGAGCAGCAATGTGCCGGCCCGCACCCGATTCGCCGCGGGCGCCGCGTAGTGGTCCCCCGTGTCCTCGGGATCCTCCGGCTGCGCCACCACACCATCATGGCACGGCGCGCGGCCCCGAACAGGCTCGGTTTGTACTGTGAATCGGTGTCAGATGCCCGCGCTTCCGGGTCGCTGTGGCGATCGGTGCGCAGCCTCCCCGACTTTCAGCGGCTCCTGGAGTTGCGGGTGGCCAGTCAGTTCGGCGACGGCCTGTTTCAGGCCGGGCTGGCCGGGGGTCTGCTGTTCAACCCTGAGCGGGCCGCCGACCCATGGGCGGTGGCCGGGGCCTTCGCGGTGCTTTTCCTGCCTTACTCGCTGCTCGGCCCGTTCGCCGGGGCGCTGCTGGACCGCTGGGATCGCCGCGTTGTGCTGATCGCCGCCAACGCGGCGCGGGTGTTGGCCGTACTTGCCGTCGCCGTGCTGCTGGCCCTCGGCGCCCGCGACCTTTTCGTACTATGCGGCGCGCTGGTCGTCAACGGGTTCAGCCGCTTCGTCACCTCCGGGCTTTCCGCGGCCCTGCCCGACGTCGTTCCGCGCGACCGAATCGTCACGATGAACTCGGTGGCCACCGCCACCGGCGCCACGGCCACCTTCCTGGGCGCCAACTTCATGCTGCTGCCGCGCTGGCTGGTCGGCAGCGGCGATGACGCTGCGGCCACCGTCATCTTCCTGGTGGTGATTCCGGTGACGATCGCATTCCTGTTGGCGTTGCGATTCCGCCCGCACATCCTGGGACCGGACCACACCGCGGTGCACGGGTCACCGTTCTACGCGGTGGCCACCGGGTGGGCCTACGGGATTCGCGCCGTCAGACAGACCCCGACGGTGGCGGCGACGCTGTCCGGCCTGGCCGCCCACCGAATGGTGTTCGGTATTAACTCGCTTCTTGTGCTGGTGATCGTGCGGCATACCGGGGGTGCGACGGGTTTCGGCGGCCTGGGCACCGCCGTGGTGTTCGTGGCGGCCACCGGGAGCGGTTCGTTCCTGGCCAATGTCGTGACGCCGTCGGCGGTGCGCCGCTTTGGGCGCTACTCCGCGGCCAATATGGCGCTGCTGTTCGCCGCGTTCGTCCAACTAGCCGGTGCCACTTTGGATTTGCGGGTCATGGCGGTATGCGGCTTTCTGCTCGGATTGGCCGGCCAGGTGGTCAAACTGTGCGCCGACACCGCGATGCAGATCGATGTCGACGACGCGTTGCGCGGCCACGTCTTCTCGGTCCAGGACGCGTTGTTCTGGATGTCGTTCATCATCGCGGTCGCCGCGGCCGCCTCGGTGATCCCGCCCGACGGCCGCTCGGCAGGCCTGGCGCTGGCCGGATCGGTGCTCTACCTGATCGGGCTCGCCGTGCACGCCGGTGTCGGCCGGCGCGCCGCTTAGGCTGTGCCGCATGACAGTTCTCGACTCGCTCGTCGACGACCTGCACGCCGAGAGCGAAGCCCTCGACGCGCTCGTCACCACCCTCCCGGCCGAACAGTGGTCGACGACCACGCCGGCGCCGGGGTGGACCATCGCCCACCAGATCGGTCATCTGCTGTGGACCGATCGGGTCGCGCTGACGTCGATCACCGACGAACCCGCCTTCCGGCAGATGGTCGTCGACGCGCAGAGCGTGATGCTGACCTTCGTCGACGACGCCGCCGAGCAGGAGGCGGCGACCCCGCCAGCCGAGCTGCTGGCCGAGTGGCGCAATGCCCGTCGCCGGTTGCACGAGGCTCTGCGTTCGGTCCCGGACGGACGCAAGCTGGCCTGGTTCGGGCCGCCGATGAGCGCGGCGTCGATGGCGACCGCCCGACTGATGGAGACCTGGGCGCACGGCCTTGATGTCGCCGACGGGCTCGGGGCGCAGATCGCCCCGTCGGCACGGCTGAAGTCGATCGCCCATCTGGGTGTGCGCACCCGCGACTTCGCTTTCACCGTGCACGGACTGACCCCGCCCGCCGAACCGTTCCGGGTGGAATTGCGGGCACCCGACGGAACCCAATGGGCCTGGGGCCCGGCGGACGCCGCCCAGCAGGTGACCGGCTCGGCCCTGGACTTCTGCTGCCTGGTGACCCAGCGTCGGCCACCCGCCGAATTGGACCTCACGGCGCAGGGCCCGGACGCCGAGAAGTGGTTGACGATCGCCCAGGCCTTCGCGGGGCCGCCGGGCAAGGGTCGCTGACGCCGAGACTGAAACCCTTGGCCCCCCCGGCACCCTTGGCACCCTTGGCGGAATTTCCGCGAAAGTCCCGCCCAGGGTTCAGTCTCGAGCGACGTTAGTTAGAGCGGGCCGGCCCCGTCGGCCGCACCGTCACCGTCGCTATCCGTGAGCCCCATGTCCCAGCGTCCGTCACCATCGGTATCCACAAAGCCGCTGCTGCCGGCGAACGCCCTGTCTGCCAGGCCGTCGCGGTCGACGTCGAACAGCCGGTCCACCGCACCGTCGCCGTCGACATCGCCGGCAGATCCGGTGTGCTGCCCGCCGGCGAGATCGAACCAGCGCAGCGGCGCTTCGGGGGCGCCGGAGACCGCCCAACGGCCGGTGCCGTCGTCGGTGTAGCGCACCTCGGGGACCCCGTCGTCGTCGAGGTCCAGCACGGCGTGGTCGGCCAATCCGTCACCGTCGTCGTCGGCCATCAGATCGTCGAGCAGACCGTCACCGTCGAGATCGAGGGCGTCGGAACCGGTCCAAATCGACGCCGACCCGTCTCCGGCATCCAGGCAGTAATCCATACCTGTTTAGACGGCCGAACCACCCTTCGCGTTCCACCACGCCAACAATTCCGCGGTGGCCTCCTCGGTGGACAGCGGGCCGCGGTCCAGACGCAGTTCCTTGAGGAATTTCCACGCCTCGCCGACCTGCGGGCCGGCCGGGATGCCGAGAAGCTCCATGATCGCGTTGCCGTCCAGATCGGGGCGCACCCGAGCCAGGTCCTCCTTGGCCGCTAACTCGGCGATCCGGTTTTCCAGGCTGTCGTAGTTGGCCTGCAACCGGGCCGCGCGCTTCTTGTTGCGGGTGGTGCAATCCGCTCGAACCAGTTTGTGCAACCGCGAAAGCAGCGGTCCGGCGTCGGTGACATAGCGGCGCACCGCCGAGTCGGTCCACCGGCCGGTTCCATCCGAGTTCGCATAGCCGTGGAAACGCAGGTGCAGGTACACCAACTGGGAGACGTCGTCGACCATCTGCTTGGAGTACTTCAGTGCCCGCAGCCGTTTGCGGACCATCTTGGCGCCGACGACCTCGTGGTGGTGGAAGCTCACCCCGCCGTCGGACTCGTGGCGCCGGGTGGCGGGCTTGCCGATGTCGTGCAGCAGTGCGGCCCAGCGCAAAACCAGGTCGCGCTCCCCAGGCTCCTCCAACGCCATCGCCTGCCGCAGAACCGTCAGCGAATGCTGGTAGACGTCCTTGTGCTGGTGATGCTCGTCGATCGCCATCCGCATCCCACCGACCTCGGGCAGCACCACGTCACCGAGACCGGTCTGCACCATGAGCTCGATACCCGCCACCGGGTCGGCGCCCAGCAGCATCTTGTCCAGTTCGACGGCCACCCGTTCGACGGTGATCCGGGACAGCTGCGGTGCCATCTCGACCATGGCCTGCCGGACGCGGTCGGCGACGCCGAACCCGAGTTGCGAAACGAACCGCGCGGCACGCAGCATCCGCAGCGGGTCATCGCCGAAGGACACCTGCGGAGCGGCGGGAGTGTCCAGCATCCGCCGGCGCACCGCATCCAGACCGCCGAGCGGGTCGCAGAACTCCCCCGGGCCGTCGGCGGTGATCCGGACCGCCATCGCATTGGCGGTGAAGTCGCGGCGCACCAGGTCGTCCTCGAGCCGATCGCCGAAACGCACCTGTGGATTACGCGACACCTGGTCGTAGCTGTCGGCGCGGAAGGTGGTGATCTCCAGACGATGCCCGGCCTTGCCGATGCCGACGGTCCCGAACTCGATACCGGTGTCCCACATGGCGTCGGCCCACGGCCGCACGATGTGCTGGATCTCCTCGGGTCGCGCGTCGGTGGTGAAATCCAGATCGCTGGTCAGCCGGCCTAGCACCGCGTCGCGCACACTGCCGCGGACGAGGTAAAGATCCCGGCCGGCCAGAGCGAACCGGCCGCCGATCTCGCGCAGCACGTGTCCGTGCCGATTGAGTTCGACGGCGGCACGAGTGAGCAGCTCGGCATCGTCGGTGGCATCGGGCGCGTCCGGTGGGCCTAGTGCCAGAACTGCCCTGCCCCGAACCGGCGAGTGCGGCCGCGGCAGGCGCAGGCCTGGCA
>JAHBAP020000235.1 GCA_018500005.2 Mycobacterium sp.
ACGCGATGGCCCACCCCGAAGCCCTCACCGACACACCCGGCACAGCCCGGACATGGTCAACCTCAAGCCCGAAACCCCACCACCCCAAGGGACTTACCCAGAAACACAGGTTGTTCGCGACTCAACCGAGCGAGCAGACCCCTGCCAGTGCCCGGCGACTGCGGGTGCCCTCCGGTGGAAACCAACACACGAAGCGCTCCGTTCACGAGTTACATGTAACATTTCGTTCATGGCCAACCGTGACGTGGGAAAGCGGGTCGCCGAACACCGAGTTCGACTACGCGAGCAGGGACTGCGCCCCCTCCAAATTTGGGTCCCCGACACACGGGCCCCTGAATTTGCCGAGGAGGCTCATCGTCAATCGGCTTTGGCCGCTGCTGTTAGCACCGCAGGCGACGACCAGGACTTCGTGGACGCCATCTCTCAATTCAACGACGAAGACTTCGATAACTCGTGAAACGTGGCGAACTCTGGACCGCCTCGGCCGGCCAGGGTTACGCGGGCAAGCCCCGGCCGGTCCTGATCGTCCAGGATGACCGATTCGACGCTACTGACTCCATAACTTTCTGCCCGCTGACCACTACGGTGGCCGATATCCCACTACTACGAATCCCATTGCAGCCCAACGTGACAAACGGACTAGCTGTCCCGAGCAGCATCATGATCGACAAGATCACCACGGCCCACAGGTCGAAATTGGGCCAACCCATCGGCAAGATATCGACGACTGAGATGCTCCAGCTGGAGCGCGGGCTACTTGTCTACTTCGGCATGACCGGCTGAATGGCCCAACGCTTCCAATGAATTCAGCCTCGCGGACACGAGGTCCGCATCGTTGGTCTTCGGTATTTGTCAATTGGAAGCGGAACGTACAGCTGCTGTACGGTCGAGAGCCTTCCGACACCAGGTCGCGCGGTCGCAGCTCACTCGGTTGATGATCTGGCCTGGCCTTCGCCGAACTCGAAGGCGAGGAAGTGGAATTGCCGGCCGTTGGCGTCGAAAACGGCGAGCGACTGGGCGCCGAGTTTGGTGGTGGTGGTGTGCAGTGACCGCGGGTTGTCCGCGGCGACGAAGAGCACGGCCACGTCGAACCGGTCACGGTATGCCTGCAGTGTTGCCGCATGAAGCGCCGAGTAGACCCCGTTGCCCCGCAGTTCCTCGGCGATACAGACCGGCCCGTGGACGGCAAATCGCCGCCGTGCGATCGGTGTTCCGTTTACCTCAATCGTCTCGGTGAGATCGAGCAAGCGTTTGAGCGGCTCCGGCAGGCCGGGCTCGGCCGGGTCCGGCGGTGGAATGACGACCATGAAGCCAGCGACGTCGTCCTCCTCGGTCACGGCGATGTGGACTCCGCCGCCCTCGATGACCCGAGACCACCACTGCGGCGGGTGAAGTACCGATATGAAGCCGTTTCTACGTTCGGCCGGATCGAGGTTGTCGATGTAGTACCGGCTCTCTAGTGCCGTCAGCCCCGGGATATCGTCTCCGGTCGCCGGCCTTATGCGCGGAATTGCCACCGGAGGATGGTGTCAGATCCGACCGGTCGCACCGGTGGAATCGGCGGTACCGACACCAGGCTGTTCTTAGATCACCGCGGCCCGCGATCCTCCACGCTTTTGCCGGGCTCTGCGCCACAGGCGAAGTCCGACACGCGACGGTGCCGGAATGCTCCGGAAGTTATCTCGAGTCGGGGTGTCGACGATCCGGTCCAAGGCCCCACGACTGAACCACGGGATATCGCTGTGTGAGCCCCTACTTGTTGGCCATGACTGGAACACTGTGGGTGTTCGGTGACGAAGCCGTCGCCGACTGCACCCGATTCCGGGCCGGGCTTGGCTGGACACGGGGACTCGGCTGACAACAAGGGAGCGTGGATCGATGGCAGTCCTGGTCACCGGCGGGGCCGGCTACATCGGAAGCCATACCGTCGTTCAACTCATCGAAGCGGGCATCGACCCTGTCATCATCGACAATTTCGACAACTCCAAACCCGCCGTACTGGATCGGATCGAACAGATCACCGGGACCCGTCCGATCTGCGTCCGAGGCGACATCCGCGACCGACCCCTGTTGGACCGGATCTTCGCCGAATATGACATCGACTCGGTGATCCACTTCGCCGGGCTCAAAGCCGTCGGGGAATCGGTTGCCAAGCCGATCGAGTACTACGACGACAACGTCGGCGGCACCATCGTTCTGGTCGAGGCCATGCAGGACGCCGGCGTGCGGACCATCGTGTTCAGCTCCTCGGCGACGGTATACGGCGACCCGGCCGCAGTGCCCATCCGGGAGGATTTTCCGCTCAGTGCAACCAACCCGTACGGCCGCACCAAGTTGATGGTCGAACAGATCCTGTCGGATCTCTCTGTGGCACAGACTGATTGGTCCGTATGCCTGCTGCGCTACTTCAATCCGGTCGGGGCGCACCGCAGCGGCCTGATCGGTGAGGACCCGTCCGGCGTCCCGAACAACCTGATGCCGTTCATCGCCCAGGTGGCCGTCGGCCGGCGTGATCGTCTAAACGTGTTCGGTGATGACTACCCGACCCCGGACGGTACCGGGGTGCGCGACTACATCCACGTCGTCGACCTCGCCGAGGGCCATCTCGCGGCGCTGCGGTACAGCATCGGACGGCCCGGCCGCCACGTTTTCAACCTGGGTACCGGCCGGGGCACCAGCGTGCTGGAACTGCTGCACGCCTTCGAACTTGCCGCCGGAAGGCAGATCCCGTACCAGATCGTCGCCCGCCGGCCGGGCGATATCGCCGAGTGCTGGGCCGATCCGGCACGCGCGGCCGCGGACCTGGACTGGCGGGCGCTGCGCACCGTCGAGGATATGACGTCCTCGGCGTGGAAGTGGCAGACGATGAACCCGGACGGTTACCCGCAGGAATAGCTTCCTTGATCTGGCCGCCATACCCGTCCGGCTGCCGGGTTTCCCCTCAATCCGAAAGCAGATTGCCCGTTCGGCTATCCAGGGGAATCTCGCCGGCGATCTTGCCGAGCACACGTCCCGGCCAGGCATAAGGCTGGCTGTGGCGGGCAAAGAGCCGCCCGTCGGTCTCGGCCAGCAGTTCGGTCTCTTCGCCGAGCGGGTCGATCACCGTGGCGACGAGGTCGCCCGTGTGGACCCAATCGCCCAGCCGACGGCGATAGGCGACGAGCCCCGTGACGGGCGAGCGCAGTTGCGCCATCGCAGTCAGCGGCGTGGCGCGGCAGGACAAGCGCGGGCGCCCGCCCGACCCATCGACAAAGCCGCGTCCCTCCAACATGCGCAGCAGTGCCAAGGCCTGATCGGCGGCGCGTTCGGGATCGACATCGTCGTTGCTGCCCATTTCCAGCGTGGCGGCCAGGCATGCCGGCGGAATGGGCAGACCGGGATGGTTCGCCGCCAGCGTCCACCATGGACTGGAGCAGGCCTCATCGAAGGGGTAACCGCCCGACACCTCGGACAGCAGCACCGCGCGCGCATCGATCGCCGCGGCGATGTCCTCAGCCGCGGGCCACAACGCGGGGCCGACATACATGTGCGGTTCGGCCTCGTTATCGGCGTGAAGATCGAGCACGAGGTCGGCGTCGTGGGCGAGCGTCAGTAACCGGTGGCGCAGATGTGCCAATGCGCCGTCGGGCTGCATCGCGGTAAGCCGCGCTGACATCGCGGCCCGAATCGTGTCGACGTTGCACGCCGCGTCCGGCCCCAGCGACAACTCCCCGAGGTCTGACAGATCGGCATAGTTCCGGTTGAAGTTCTCCCCGGTGCCGCTTTCGAGTCGACCAGACAGGAAGCTGGTTTCGGTTTGCGTCAGGCCGATCGGGTTGGCCTGTGGCACCAGCAGGATTTCACCGCGGATGGCGCCGCGCGCTTCCGCTTCGGCTAAATGCCCGGCCAGGATGCGCAAGACCAACATGCCGGGGAACTCGTCGGCGTGCAGCCCGGCTTGCAAGTAGGCCTTCCGGCCCTTGTTCGGTTCAATTCCCCGGTCGCTGCGCTCCTGCCCGCCGGGTTCAATTCCCCGGTCGCTGCGCTCCTGCCCGCCGGGTGCACCGAAGCGCAGGACGGTCAGGCGATGCGGCGAGCCCGGCAGGTCGTGCTCCTGGCGCAGCACGGGCCTAATCCGCCTGGCCCACTCCGCCGTTCGGAAGTACGAACAGCTCCGTCTCGTAATAGGCCGCACAGGCGGCGTGCAGGCGATCTTTCAGCTTGCCCTCCGAAGCCAGCGCCCCGGCGACCAAACGATGGCCGGGTGGCATCTCGCGCAGTTCGATCCGCTGCTCGTCGAGAAAGGCCGTCACGCCGGGTTCGCCAAGTTCCGGCAGCGCAATGGCGGCCTCGATGACGGCGAGCGGCGAGGTGCAGCCCGGCCCCTCGGCGACGATCGCCGCCGCTTTCTCCGCATCGGAAAGCAGCGCTGCGAGGGTGTTTCCATCGAAATACATGATGTCCTTCTTTCCAGTTTCAGCCGTGCCGATCACGGATGCTTTCGATATCGAGATAGCCGGTTCCGTCCTCGTGCGAGGAATAGTGCAACGAGATATGCGCCTCGTGTGTGACGCCGGGTGCGGTCACCGGGCGGAGGTCGTCGATGCAATCCTCGATCAGTTCGGTCACCAGCGAATCCAGCGCCGCGGCCGACACGGTGGCCGGTGCCAGCCGGGTGATGGTCCCGGCCGCCATGTCGATGACGTCGCCCGGACCGGCGAAACACAGCCTGGTTCCGGGCGCGATGAAATCGTCCCCCGCAAGCTCGGTCTTGAGCGGATCGATCTCGACCAGGACGGCCCCGCGCGCGCCGATCGCGGTGAGTTGGCTGTTGTCATGGTTGGCGATGACGCCGCTGTCTTCCAGAATGCCGAGCCCGAACCGCACGCCTTCCTCGGCGCAGGCGACGGCAAGGCGGCCCAGACGGCGCGAGGACGACAGTTTCTGGTCGACGATGGCGGCGCCGAATAACCCCAACCCTTCCTGGATCACCAGTCCGCGTCGTCCCATGTCCGAGGCAATGCCGAAGCGCAGCGCTTCGTAGGACGTGCCGCCGCCGATCATGAAACCGGACAGTGCCGAGGCTGCGCCGCCGACCCCGACGATCATCGCGCCGGCCGCCTGCGCCCGCGCGATAGCGGTCAGCAGTGGGGTGACTTCGCCGCGGTACAGCAAGGACTCCACCAGCCGGATCTGGTTGCCGCCGGTCAGCACGATCGTGCGCAGGGCGGCGATCTGCTCGACCAATGCTTCATCGCGCATCAGGCGATCGACATTGTCGATGGTGACACCCAGGTCGGTGGCCTCGACGCCGTGCCCGTGCAGGGCGTCGACATACTCACGCGCGACTGCGCGCGGTTCGGCGGACGCTGCGGCAAGCACACCAACCGGCCCCGCGCACCGCGACGCCAGTTCCAGCAGCAGCGGGCTGCCACGGTCGAGCGGCGCCGAGCCCAGCATCATCACCCGCGCCTGCAGTCCCGGCTTGACGCCATAGTCACGGGACAGTGCGGCCCGCCGGTTCTCCGCCAGTTGTGCGGCATTGAGCTGGCGTGTCTGCATGCTGGCCCGGAAATCCACCGCCGTCATGCGGAAATCGCGCCCGCCGTCGGGAACGTAGGCCAGTGCACGGCCGCCTTCGCGGGAGATTTCGACGCTGGTGGCGCAACCCGCCCGGGGCTCTACCGCGCGGGCCCGATCCGCCGGGTAAGCCTCGGGGTCCCCCAGCACCAGCCGCGCCGCCAGATCGTAGAGCGTGTACGCGCCGAAGACGTTGCGCAGCGAGCGGGCAGGCGCGTCGTAAGTGATGTCCCGCGGGGTTACCAGCCGCTTGCCCGGACCCGGCAGGACCTCTCCCATCTCCAGGTCCACGCTGTCACCGTCGTCGGCATAGCTGAAGACGATGTTGTCGATCAGCCTGTTACGTCGATCGACTTTCGCCTCCTGTAGATCGAAGACGAAGACGCCGTATTCGCCGATCACCCGGGCGAGGTTGCCCTCGACGAAGAACGCGGTGTTCTCGTCGATGCCGTAGCCGCGCTTCGCGCCGGAGGCCTGCATGCCGACGACCATCCGGCCGAACCGCCCGCGTTTGATGAAATGTTGGTCGACCATGCCCCACGGAAAAAAGCCGAGTCCGGGCGCCAGCAGCATTCCGGGCTCGTCCGCGTCACCGACCACACCATAGGTCGCGGCTTCCAGCGATGTGCCGCCGGAGAACATGACCTCGGACATGATCGCGGCCCCCGCGCTCGACCCGGCGACCAGCGAACCCCTGCGTTGTGCCTGGCGGATCGCCTTGAGCACCCGGCTTTCCCGGCCCCGCGGCGCGAGCGCGCCGGTGATCAGGGCCTGGTCGCCGCCGGTGAAATAGACGCTGCCGTAGTCCTCTACTAGATCGGCGATCGCTTTGTTCTGCGCGGCCCCGGGCGCCCCGGGGCCGTGAACCCCGGCCAGGACGGCATCGAAGCCATAGGCGCGAAAAACGCCGACGGTTTCGGCGCCGACCTCGTCGGGCACACCCGACGCCGTCGCGAAGACGACGATCCTTCCGCCCGCAAGACGGTGCATCTCGTTGTAGATCGCGGCGTTGTCATCTTCCAGTCGGCCGCCGATGATCGCCAGTGTCGGGTGTCGCACCCGACGGTGGGCCGGTGCCGAGCGGGGCTCCCCGCGATGAGCGAATGGGAATCTGCCAGGTTTCCCTGTCATGTCTCCCTGTCATTCGCCGGGACGACCAGCACTCCGCGGTCATCCGAGGTCAAAACGAAGCCCTCGGGAACGTCGAAGGTGGATGCTGCCAAACGCTTTGCGACCGGCTCCGGCCCGGGCACGGTGAATTTGGGTGTGAAATGGACGATCTGCTTCCAGCACTGCGTGATCGCCTCGCAGAAGAACAACACCAAATCGTCGGGTTGTGCCATCGAAAGCGCCGCATCGAGGGACTTGCTCTCCTCCTCGACGATGGTGATCGCCTCCGGTGCGACACCGTTGGCGATCAGGGCGGTTCGCATCAGTTGCGGGATCTCGTCGGGCCGGCGATCGCGCGGATCGTCGTCTCGATGGCAGATATAGATGTCGAAATGGCCGGCCACCTTGGCCGCAATCGCCGCCACGTCCTCGTTACGCCGGTCGCCCGGGCAGGTCACGCCGACGATCCGGCGGCCGCGCGGCTTGAGCCTGTCGACCACATCGACCATGGCTTCCACCGCGGCTTCGTTGTGCCCGTAGTCGAGGATCACGCGGAAACCGTGTTCATCGAACACGTTCATCCTCCCCGGGCTCTGGAAGAAGCTGTTATCGAAGGTGCGCAGTCCGGTGCGGATCTGATCGAGTGTCTTGTCCAGCGCGTAGGCCATACCGGCGGCGAACATGGCGTTTTCGACGTTGTGCAGTGCCTTGCCTTCCAGGGTGGCCCGAACGAGACGGGTCCAGATCAGCGGCATCTGCCGGCCATTGTCGTAGATCACGATCTGGTCGCCGTTCACCCCCTGCTCAAGAACGACCGCGGGCTTGCCCAGGCGGATATGTTCGCGCACCAGTTCATGTTCCGGGTCGCGCGTCACGTACATGATCTGGTTGGCGGGGGAGAAGGCCGCCATTTTCAGCGTCTGCTCGTCGTCGGCGTTGAGCACCACCGTGCCGCGGGTCACCTCCGGGATGACACGTTTCACCCGGGCAAGTCCGTCCAGGGTGTCGACGCCGCCGAGGCCCAGATGGTCTGACGTCACGTTCAGGACCGCGCCCACATCGCAGAAGTTGTACCCCAGGCCGGAGCGGACGATCCCGCCGCGCGCCGTCTCCAGAACCGCGATGTCGACCGTGGGATCGCGCAGCACCATATTGGCGGAGTAGGGCCCGGTCATGTCGCCCTTGACGGTCACATTGCCGTCGATCACCACGGCGTCGGTGGAGGTCTGCCCCACGACATGGCCCGCCATCTTCAGAATGTGCGCCAGCATGCGCGAGCACGTGGTCTTGCCGTTCGTTCCGGTCAGGGCGGCGATGGGAACGCGCGCCTGGGTTCCCGGCGGGAAGAGCATGTCCATGATCGCCCCACCCACGTCGCGCGGGGTGCCCTCGGACGGCGCGATATGCATGCGAAGACCAGGGCCCGCATTGATCTCGCAGATGCCGCCGCCGGTCTCGCGATAGCTCTTGGTGATGTCGGTGGTCAGGAAGTCCACGGCGCCGACATCGAGCCCGATGGACCGGATCGCCCGCTCGGCCATCAACTTGTTGTCGGGGTGGATGGTGTCGGTGACATCCACCGCCGTGCCGCCCGTCGAAATGTTCGCGGTCTTGCGCAGGTACACCTCCTCGCCCTCGGCGGGAACCGTCTCCGTGCTGTATCCCTTTTCCTCGAGCAAGCCCTTGGCCTGGTCGTCGAGTTCGAGCCGGGTTAACACGTTTTCATGCCCGACGCCACGGCGCGGGTCCTGATTGACGATGTCCACCAGCTCGGCAATGGTGTGGCGCCCGTCGCCCTTCACATGGCCCGGCACCCGGCGCGCGGCGGCGACGAGTTGTCCGTTGACCACCAGAAGCCGGTGGTCGTCGCCGCGCAGCATGGTCTCCACCACCACGGCAGATCCTTCGGCATCAGCGGTCTCGAAGGCCGCGGCGACGTCGTCCTCGGACGTGATGTCGACGGTGACGCCCCGGCCGTGATTGCCGTCGAGCGGTTTGATGACCACGGGATAGCCGATCCGCTTCGCCGCGCTTATCGCCTCGTCCACGTCGTAGACCACCCGCTGCTTCGGCACTGGCAGACCGAGGTCGGCCAGGAGTCTGTTGGCGAGATTCTTGTCCGACGCGATTTCGACGGCGATATGCGAGGTCTTCGACGTCAGCGCCGCCTCGATTCGCTGTTGGTACTTGCCCTGGCCGACCTGGATCAGGCTGGCGTCGTTGAGCCGGTAGACCGGAATGTCGCGGGCCTGGGCCGCACGCACCAATTCCATGGCCGAGGGCCCCAGCGAACGCCTGTCGGCGTAGTCCAGGAAATCTTCGACGTCTTTGTGGAGGTCGGGAGTCCCCTCCTCGGCGTCCTGAGAGTGTCTGGCGATGGCTGCGAGCATGTCGCAAGCCACCTCGCCGGCTTCGACGCCGATGTCCTCATTGCTGTAGCCTGTCTCTTATACACATCT
>JAHBAP020000466.1 GCA_018500005.2 Mycobacterium sp.
CGCGGGGGAGGTGCTGCGGGGGGAGCGTGGGGGTCACGGGCCTATGGTCGCGGCGTCGGGAGGCCGGTGCCGCGGCCGGTGCCGCTGCCGGATCGGTCAGCCGCGGCGGCGGCACCGGCTTCCTGACGCTGCGACCATAGGCCTGTGACCGCAACGCTCGTCGCGAAGAACCTCTCCGGCGGGTTCGCCCACCGCACCCTCTTCGAGGGCCTGGACCTGACCGTCGCGCCGGGTGACGTCGTCGGTGTCGTCGGTGCCAACGGGGCCGGTAAGAGCACACTGCTGCGGATCCTGGCCGGTGAGATCGCCCCACTCGTGGGGACGGTCAGCGTGGCCCCGGCCGACGCGTTCGTGGGATGGCTGCCCCAGGAACACCAGCGGATAGCCGGAGAGACCGTCGCCGCCCATATCGCGCGCCGCACCGGGTGCACCGCGGCCACCCTTGCCATGGAGGAGGCGGCCGCCGTCCTGGCGCAACCGGATACGCAGTGCCCGGATGTCGGCCCTGCTTCGGATCCCGCCGACGTCTACTCCGCGGCCCTGGATCACTGGCTGGCCACCGGCGCCGCCGATCTGGATGAGCGGATGCCCGCCGTGCTGGCCGACCTCGGGCTGGATTCTGATGCGGTGCAGCCTGATTCAACCCCGATGACGGCCCTGTCGGGCGGTCAGGCGGCGCGGGTGGGATTGGCGGTTCTGATGTTGTCGCGGTTCGACATCGTCCTGCTGGATGAGCCGACCAACGATCTCGACCTCGACGGTCTGGCCCGACTGGAGGACTTCGTCGGAGACCTCCGCGGTGGTGTGGTCCTGGTGAGCCACGATCGGGAGTTCCTGGCGCGCTGCGTGACCCGGGTTCTCGAACTGGACCTCGCCCAGAACACCACGACCCTCTTCGGCGGCGGATACGAAAGCTATCTGGAGGAGCGTGAGGTCAATCGTCGGCACCGCCGCGAGGAGTACGAGGAGTTCGCCGAGAAGAAGGCGGACCTGGTGGCCCGGGCACGGACCGCGAGGGAATGGTCCAGTCACGGTGTGCGCAACGCGATCCGCAAGGCCCCGGACAACGACAAGATCCGTCGCCGCGCGGCAGTGGAATCCAGCGAGAAGCAGGCGCAGAAAGTCCGTCAGATGGAGAGCCGGATCGCCCGCATGGAGGAGGTCGTCGAACCCCGCAAGGAATGGACCCTGCAGTTCACCATCGGTTCAGCGCCGAGATCGAGTTCGGTGGTCGCCACTGTCGACAATGCCGTTGTGCGGCAGGGGGATTACGTCCTGGGTCCGGTGTCCCTGCAAGTTGATGCCGGTGAGCGGATCGGAATCACCGGTCCGAACGGCGCCGGGAAGTCGACGCTGCTGCGGCTACTGCTCGGCCGGCAGGCCCCGGACGAGGGCCGCGCGAGCCTGGGTGCCAGCGTCGCCATCGGGGAGATCGACCAGGCCCGTGCGGAGTTCTCCGGGCAGGACCGTCTCGTCGACCGCTTCGAGCAGCGGGTGCCGACCTGGTCGACAGCCGATGTACGAACTCTGCTGGCCAAGTTCGGGCTCCGCGCCGACCACGTCGAACGCCCCGTCGACCAACTCTCCCCCGGCGAGCGGACCCGCGCCGGTCTGGCCCTGCTGCAGGCCTGCGGCACCAACGTGCTGGTTCTGGACGAGCCGACGAACCACCTCGATCTGCCGGCCATCGAGCAGTTGGAGCAGGCGCTGGAAAGCTATGACGGCACGCTGCTATTGGTGACTCACGACCGTCGGATGCTGCAGAACGTCCGACTGGACCGGTCCTGGGTCGTGGACCGCGGCCGGGTCTCCGAGGTCTAGCGTGACCGAACTTCATTACGAGCGCCGCGGCAGCGGTCCGAGACTGTTGTACTGCAACGGTTCTGGTGCGACGCTGGATTCAGTGCGTCCGCTGCTCGCCATGCTGGCATCCCGTTTCGACCTGCTGGCTTTCGACTACCGCGGCATGGGTGCCAGCGCACCCGTCGGCGAGTCGTACACGATGGCCGACCTGGCCGGGGATGTCGCGGGATTGCTCGACGCCGTCGGCTGGGATCGAACCCTGTTGGTGGGCTTGAGTTTCGGGGGGATGGTGGCCCAGGAGTTCGCGGTGAGATTTCCCGACCGCATCAATCGGCTGGCGCTACTGGCCACCTCGCCGGGCGGGGAGTTCGCATCCTATCCGCTGGACGAGTTGGGTGAAATGCCCGCCGCTGTGCGGGCGCAGCGCACCGTGGAATTGACCGACCGTCGCTGGACTGCCGACTGGCTCGCCAGGCACCCCGACCAGGCGGCACTGGCCGCCGGATTTGGCACGGCACATGACCTACCGGAGAGCGACGTTCAGGCGGGCGGCCGCCGACTTCAGCTGGCGGCTCGGAAGGGCCACGATGTTCTCGAGCGGTTGCATCGGGTGAGTTGTCCGACGCTAGTGGCTTGCGGCCGCTACGACGACATCGCGCCGGTTGCCAACGGACAGGCCATCGTCGACAGGATTCCCAATGCAGTGCTCCGGGTGTACGACGGCGGACATCTGTTCCTGGTTCAGGACCCCTCGGCGTGGCCGGATCTCGCGTCGTTCCTGTCGGCCTGAGTCAGCTGTCCCCGGCTGCCACAAGCGAACTCAGCCGCACCTTCGGGTTGTCCTGCTGGAATCCCTGTAGCCGCCATTTGGTGGTGAACAGCGCCAGCATGACGCCGTCGGTGCGGGTGAGCACTTCCATCGACACCTGCTTGTCCACCAGCGCCGCATCCTCGGGATCGATGGCACGGGCGACGGTGTAGGGCAGGGGTTCCAGCGCGATCGGCGAGTTGAATTCCGTTGCCATCCGGTGGGTTGCGACCTCGAACTGCATCGGGCCGACGGCAGCGAGCACCGGTGCCTGGTCACCGCGCCGGTCCGAACGCAGCACCTGCACCACACCCTCCTGATCCAGCTGCTCGATGCCCTTGCGGAACTGCTTGTGCTTACTGGGATCGGTACCGCGGGCGACTGCGAAGTGCTCGGGAGCGAAGCTGGGAATCGGCGGAAAGTGCACCGCCACATCGCGGAACAGGGTGTCGCCCGGACGAAGCGAGGCAGCATTGGCCAGACCGATCACATCACCGGGCCAGGCGCTGTCCAGGGTCGACCGCTGCTGGCCGAACACCGACTGCGCGTATTTGGTGACGAACGGTTTACCGGTCGCGGCATGGGTCAGGACGTCGCCGCGCTCGAATGTCCCCGAACACACCCGTGCGTAGGCGATGCGATCGCGGTGCGCGGAGTCCATCCCGGCCTGCACCTTGAACACGAACGCACTGAAGGGGGCGTCGACCGGTCGCAGTGTGCCTTCGACGTCGACCTGGCCGCCGGGGGGCGGCGCCAGCCGAACCAGGTTGTCC
>JAHBAP020000260.1 GCA_018500005.2 Mycobacterium sp.
GAGATGTGTATAAGAGACAGATAGGGGTCGGCAAGCAGGGTCGCCAGATCCGGGTCGGCGTCGAATGCCTCCTTGATCCGGTTGAGGAACTTCGCCCGGATGATGCAGCCGCCGCGCCAGATCGTGGCCAGAACGCCGGGGGTGATGCCCCAGCCGTACTCCTCGGACCCGGCCTGGATCTGGTTGAAGCCCTGCGCGTAGGCGATGATCTTCGAGGCGTACAGCGCCTGGCGGACGTCTTCGGTGAATTGCTTTGCATCGGATGGCTTTTGGCCGAGGTGTCCGGACGCCAGGCCGGCCGCCGCGCGGCGTTGCGGCACCGACCCGGACAGCGCGCGGGCGAACACCGCCTCGGCGATGCCGGTGACCGGCACCCCGAGGTCCAGCGCGGACTTCACCGTCCACCGGCCGGTGCCCTTCTGTTCGGCCTCGTCGACGATGACGTCCACTAGTGGTTGGGAGGTCTTGGCGTCGACCTGGCGAAGCACCTCGGCGGTGATCTCGACCAGAAAGCTGTCCAGGTCACCGGCATTCCATTCGGTGAACACATCGGCGATCTGTCCGGCCGTCAGTCCGAGTGCGTCGCGAAGCAGCTGATAGGCCTCGCCGATGAGTTGCATGTCGGAGTACTCGATGCCGTTGTGCACCATCTTCACGAAGTGCCCGGCCCCGTCCGGGCCGATGTGGGCGCAGCACGGTACCCCGTCGACGTGTGCGGAGATCTCCTCGAGCAGCGGCCCCAGCGATTTGTAGGACTCCGCCGGTCCGCCCGGCATGATCGACGGTCCGTTCAGCGCCCCCTCCTCGCCTCCCGAGATGCCGGCGCCGACGAAGTGCAGTCCCCGGTCGGCCATCGCCTTCTCGCGGCGGATGGTGTCGGTGTAGAGGGCGTTGCCACCGTCGATGATGATGTCGCCCGGCTCCATGGCGTCGGCGAGTTCGTTGATCACCGCGTCGGTGGCCTCACCGGCTTTGACCATGATGAGCACCCGGCGCGGCTTCTCCAGCGCGGCCAGGAATTCCTCGATGCTCTCCGAGCGGACGAAGTTGCCCTCGCTGCCATGATCGGCGAGCAGCGCGTCGGTCCGGGCGATCGACCGGTTGTGCAGTGCGACGGTGTAGCCGTGGCGGGCGAAGTTGCGGGCGATGTTGGAACCCATGACCGCCAGGCCGGTCACGCCGATCTGTGCGGTTGCCTTCTGCGTCGAGCTCAATTGATCGCCTTTCTTGTTATGGCCAAAGCCGGTGAAGTTCGGTCAGCCAGGGGACGACCACCGCGACGGTCGGAATGACCAGGACCGCGGCTGCTGCGCAGTAGGGGGTTAGGGCGACCGCCCTGCTGGTGGGCGGCCCGGACAGTAGGCGCACCCGAATCACCGTGCTGGGCCCGCCGGCGGCCAGCGCCCCGGCCGGGGTCGGCCCGCAGGCACAGGTGACCAGCGCTCGGGCCAGCGGTGTCGGGCCGGCGGCGCGGACGGCGGCATCGTCGGCGAGCAGTTCGACCAGCAGGCGCACGGCGCTGAGCGCGCTACCGCTGCGCACGAAACGCGGGAAGGCGGTGTGCACCGCTACGAATGCTTCCAGCACCAGGTCGTGGCGGGCCCGCAGGTGGGCCCGTTCGTGGCCGATGATCGCCGTCAGTTCGGGGTCGCTGAGAGCCGCGAGGGTGCCGCGGCTGAGCACCACGCGGCCGCGCATCCCAGGCAGGCAGTACGCCAGCGGCTCGTTGACGTCGAGCACTCGCACCCCGTAGAGTTCGCGGCGGGAATCCCCGAGCAGATCGACGAACATCCGGTGATGGGCCCGACGGCGGCGGGGTCCGACGGCGACCTTGACGGCCGCGAGCGCGAGGCGAACGCCGATGGCGATGGTCCCAACCAGCACGACGATGGACGCCAGCCAGACCGGCCAGCCCCGCGCGGCGATCTGCTGTCCGACATCGGCGCTCGGAAGGCCGGTCGAATCCGGGGCGAACAACCCGATGACCAGTGCCAGCCCGGCGCTGAATGCCGAGAGCACCGCGGCCAGGGCGATCGACTGCCAGAGCACAATCGCCGCCCGCGGGGCGCGCATCGGCCAGCCGGCCCGCGCCAGCAACGCCGGGACAGGCCCCGCGAGCGCTACCGCGAGGAGGGTGAAGGCCAGCGCTGACACGCCTGACAGTCTCCCTCAGGGAGCGCGCCGACCGCTACAAGATGCGGTGTTTGGTCTCCAGGTCCGGCTGTCTGGTCTCCAGATCGGCGAGGGCCCGACGAAGGGCGTCGGCCTCGTCGGCCCCGACCCGTTCGACGAAGTGCACCAAGGCGGCCCGGCGATCACCGGAGTTGACGGCCTGGTCCAACGCATCGACCATCAGACCGGCGACCAATTCGTCTCGGCCGTGCATGGCCGCGTAGCGGTGCGCGCGGTCGTCGCGGATCTGCAGGACCAGACTCTTGCGGGCCAGACGCTGCAGAACGGTCATCACCGTGGTGTAGGCGAGATCTCGCTGGCTGAGCAGCCCCTCATGAACCTGGCGGACGGTCTGCGGCTCGTCAGCGGCCCACAGATGATCCATGACCGCGCGTTCCAGGTCCCCCAGACCGGCCAGCTTCGCCATGTGATCGTTGTCTCCTCTTAGTCGAGAGTACCCCGGGTACTACCGAACGTCGTATCCCGATTTGACCCTTCCAACTCGCCGGGGACCCGGAAAGTTCCGCCGACGGCGACGCGTGTAAACACTTAAGGCGTGCAGCAAGACGGTTCCAGCCCCGAGTTGTCCGCTCCCTTCGACGCTGAGCTCGGGTTGACCTACACCGAGGTCACGCCCGACGGGGTGCAGGCAGAACTGACGGTTAAGCCGACCCTGCTGCAGCCGATGGGCATCGTGCACGGCGGGGTCTGGTGCTCGGTGGTGGAGTCGCTGGCCAGCGTTTCGGCCTATGTATGGCTGTCGGCCAACGGGGGTGGGAATGTGGTGGGGGTCAACAACAGCACCGACTTCCTGCGGGCGGTCACCGAGGGCACCGTGTACGCGGTGTCCGAGCCGGTGCACCGCGGCCGTCTTCAGCAATTGTGGTTGGTGACCGTCCGTGACGACCGGCAGCGGCTGGTCGCCCGGGGTCATGTCCGGCTGCAGAATCTGGAAGCCAGGCCCTAGCCGGAACTGACGGCCAGTCGCAGGGACAGTCGCGCGCCGCCCAACTGGCTGGTATCGAGATCGGCTGTGCCGCCGTGGAGTTCGGCCTGTTGGGCGACGAGCGCAAGACCTAGGCCGGAGCCGGCATGGCTGGCCGTGGATCCGCGGCAGAACCGCTCGAACACCGCCGCGCGCTCGTGCTCCGGAACGCCGCGGCCATTGTCGTCGACCGTCACCTCCACCCCGGTGGGGCAGTTATGGGCGGCAAGACGCACGGCGGTGGCGCCACCGTGCCTGACCGCGTTGGCGATGGCGTTGTCGATGACCAGGCGTAGGCCCGCCGGCAACCCGACCATCGGTACCGCCGGTGAAGGCACCAGCGAAACCTGTAGGTCCGGGTAGGTGCGTTCGGCATCGTGTGCGGCACGGTCGAGCAGTTCAGTGAGATCAAAGGAGACGAAATCGTCGGCGGTGGTCAGCTCGCCCTGGGCGAGTCGCTCGAGAGCGCTCAGGGTGGCTTCGATCCGACCCTGGGTGCGCATGGTGTCGCCGATGACCTCGTTGCGCTGCTCGGCGGGCAGATCCAGAGTGGACAACACCTCGAGATTGGTTCGCATGGCCGTCAGCGGTGTGCGTAGCTCGTGGGAGGCCACCGCGGCGAAATCCCGCGCGGACTCAAGGGCCGCTTTGGTCTTCGCCTGTTCGTCGCCGATTCGGGCCAGCATGCCCTCGACCGCCTCGCCGATCTCGACGGCTTCGCGTACGCCGCGGACCTGAACCTCTTCGGGTTTGGACTGGGCGTTGATCGCGCGCGCCTGCTGGGCCAGCAGGCGGAACGGGTCGATCATGATCAGCGAGAAGAACCAGCCGATCACCACCGTCCCGATGATCACACCGCCGCAGATACCCACCACGCGCCAATGCAATTCGGCGATCCGGCGTTGCGTCTCGGCGACCGGGGCGCCGAGCGCGATGGAAGCGACCCCTACCGAGAAGGTGCGAACCCGGTACTCCACACCGTCGATCGTGGTGTTGGCGTATCCGTCGGCCAGTTTCGGCAGTACGATCTCGGGCGGCATCGAGACCGCCGTCGATCCGGCCCGGACGGTTCGGACCAGATTCCCGTCGGGGCTGGGCGAGTTCTCCGCAGGTTCGGAGAGCAGGGTGCTGAAGTCACCGAGGCTGCTCACCGAGTCCAGCCGCCGGTCCAGCTGTGTGTACTGGTCGTTGGTGACTCCGATCCACACCCAGGTGCCCAGGGTGAGGACCAGGATCACGACCGCGAGCGCGGCGACGATGACGATGGTGCGCAGCGACAGCATCCGGTTGGGCAGCCGTTGAAACAGCCGGTAGACCAACTCGTCGGGTTTCACCATGTCTGATGGCCTGAGGCGGCCGGTACTGGTTCTAGATGACGTCGGCGAGGATCAGCGCACGCTGTGGAAGGTTGCAGCGGTCGCGGAAGTCTCGTGAGGGTTGACGAATGGCGTCGAGGTCCGCGCGCACATCCGGGTTGGCGTTCAGGTACGCCTCGGTCTCGTCGCGTACCTGGGCCTTGGGAAGACCCTGGAGTCCGCTGAAGAAGGAGTTGACGTCGGGATGGGTGAACAGGTAAGCCGACATCGCCGCTGATATCCCGGACATGACGCCGGTCATGTCGGCACTGGTGCAGTTCGGCGGCAGATCGTCGGCATGTGCCCGGGGGGTGAGGAAGCCGCCGGGTGCGATCAGGATGGCACCGGCACCGAGGGCCGCGGCAGCAGCACGAAACAGTGACTGACGAGCGGCTGACATGGTGTCCCCCGAGTGGTGAGTGCGGTGGCCTCAATGCTATTCGAGGTCAGCGGTTCTGGTAGAGCGGGTCGGTGGAGACGACGATCGTCGGTGCCCCCTCGATCTCGATCTCCTCGACGATTTCCTCGAGTTGCTCGATCCGGGTGCGGGCATAGGCCTGCTGTTCGGTGATGGTGAGCTGCCCGCGATGGCTGCCGATGAATGTGCCGACCCACGACAGCGCGGTGGTCAGTCGGGCCTTGAATCCGACCAGGTAGATCAGGTGCAGGAACAGCCACGAGAGCCAGCCGATGAATCCGCCGAACTCCAACGGTCCAACCTTGACCACCGCCGAGTAGCGCGACACCGTGGCCATCGAGCCCTTGTCGAAGTACTTGAACGGCTCGCGGGCCGCCGGGTCGGCGCCGTTGAGTTCGGCCTTGATCAGTTTGGCCGCGTAGCGGGCGCCCTGGATGGCGCCCTGTGCCTGACCCGGGACGCCGTCGACGAACGCCATGTCGCCGACGACGAAAACCTCGGGGTGGCCCGGAACCGTGAGGTCGGGCAGTACCTTGATCCGGCCGGCGCGGTCGATCTCTGCCCCGGTCTGGTCGGCGACCATCTTGGCCAGGGGGCTTGCCGACACCCCGGCCGACCACACTTTGGTCTGGCACTCGATGCGCTCCTCGCGACCATCGCCGTACTTGACGTTGATCCCGTTGCGGTCGACGTTGGTCACCATGGCGCCCAGTTGGATCTCGACGCCGAGTTTCTCCAACCGCGCGGCGGCCTTCCTCCCCAGCTTCTCGCCCATCGGCGGCAGCACCGCGGGCGCGGCGTCGAGCAGAATGACCCGGGCCTTGGTCGAGTCGATGTGACGGAAAGCGCCCTTGAGGGTGTGGTCGGCGAGTTCGGCGATCTGACCGGCCATCTCCACGCCGGTCGGACCCGCGCCGACCACGACGAACGTGAGCAGCTTGGCCCGCCGTTCCGGATCGCTGGAGCGTTCGGCCTGCTCGAAGGCCCCGAGGATGCGGCCGCGCAGTTCCAGGGCGTCGTCGATGGTCTTCATCCCGGGTGCCCACTCGGCGAAGTGGTCGTTGCCGAAGTAGGACTGGCCGGCACCGGCGGCGACGATCAGCGAGTCGTAGGGGGTCCGGTAGGTGTGGCCGAGCAACACCGAGTCGACGGTCTTGTTGGTCAGGTCGATATCGGTGACTTCGCCGAGCAGCACCTGGCAGTTCTTGTTCTTGCGCAGGATCACCCGGGTCAGGGGCGCGATTTCGCCTTCGGAGATGATGCCGGTCGCCACCTGGTAGAGCAGTGGCTGGAACAGGTGATGGGTGGTCTTGGCGATCATCTTGATGTCGACGTCGGCCCGCTTTAGCTTCTTCACCGCGTTGAGACCGCCGAAGCCCGAGCCGATGACGACGACCTTGTGCTTGTCGGACGGGGTCGCGCCGGGATGGGTCATTCTCGCTCCTGAATTAACGCCGGACAGTCGGCTCTACTTTAATCGGCCCGATCCGACGACCGGGCGGAGTGCCTCGCCGAGCTTGGTGATGGATCCCGGCACGTACGACGGCAGGTTGACGATCACCCCGTCAACGCCGACGTCGACCACATTGGTCTGGATCGTTTCGGCGATCCGCTGGGGACTGCCGACGACGACCCGGCCCTTCATTGCGCGCGGCACCATGTCCTCGGTGAAATTGGGATCGGGCACCGCGCTCAGCAGCACGCTGGTCTCCAGCGTGGCCGGATCCCGGTCGGCCTCCTGGCATCGCTGCGTCAAAGCCGCGATCTTGCCGGGCAGTTCGGCGAACGAGGCGATGATGTTCAGGTGGTCGAAGTAGCGGGCGGCCATGCCGAAGGTCTTCTTCTCGCCGCTGCCGCCGATCAGCAGTGGGATGTGGTCCCGGAACCGGGGTTCGGCCATCGCCTGCTCTGTGTTGTAGTACCGGCCGGTGTGACTGACCCGCTCGCCGGCGATCATCGGCAGCAGGATCTGTAGCGCCTCGTCGAGCTTCGCGAACCGCTCGGTGAAGGTTCCGAACTCGAATCCCAGTTGGGTGTGCTCCAGTTCGAACCAGCCGGTCCCGACACCCAGCACTGCCCGGCCCTGGCTGATGACGTCGAGGGTCGTGATGATCTTGGCGAGCAGGGTGGGGTTCCGATACGTGTTGCCGGTGACCAGGGTGCCCAGCAGCATCCGCTCGGTGGCGGTGGCCAGTGCACCCAGCGCGGTGTAGGCCTCCAGCATCGGCTGGTCCGGAGAGCCCAGCATGGGCAGTTGGTAGAAGTGGTCCATCAAGAAAACGGCGTCGAAGCCGGCGGCCTCGGCCTCACGGGCCTGCGCGACGACGGTCGGGAACAGCTCGGCGACCGGCGTTCCGTAGGAGAAGTTCGGGATTTGCAGGCCCAGGCGGATCGTCACAGGGGTGACATTAGCTGTAGGTGATCGCCGCCCCGCGGCCAACGTGCAAGGTCTGACCGGTGATGTGGCGGGCGGCCGGGGTACTAAGAAACAGTGCCAGTCGGGCAAATTCTTTGGCGACCGGCAGTGGCGTGCCGATCAGTCCGTCGTAGCCGGGTTGTGCGCTTCGGCCCGTCGCCACGGTGTTGATGGTGATGCCTCGGGTACCGAAATGCTCAGCCTGCGCGGTCGTCCAACTCGACAGCGCGGCCTTCGTCGCGGCCTCCGGGGTATTCGGAGCCTCGGACCGGCTGTCGTGGGCCGGGAGTACGCAGATGATCGAACCACCCGAACGCAGGTGCTCAGCCACCGTCTGTACGGTCAGCACGGCGGAGATCACCCTTCTGTCGAAGGCCTGACGCCAGGCCGACGCAGTGTCGGCAAGTGTGCCGGTCTTCGGGTGCTCCCCGGAGGTGGGCACGATGACCACTGTGTCGAGATGGTGGGGGAACCGGGCTTGGGCCTCGGCAAGGCTGGCCGGATCGGCGCAATCGCAGACAACCCCGTCGGCTTCGAATTCTCCGGCTACCGAAACCAGTTCGTCGCGATCGAGGCCGGTGACCACGAGTCGGTGACCAGCGGCATGGAAGGTCTCCGCGATCGTTCGGCCGACGGCGGTATCGGCGCCAGTGACCAGCACGTCCATCACTACCTCCTGGTTCGCGCCCCGACTGGTGGGTTCGAGCCGATGTTACTCGACGGTAAGGTCGGCTGATGAGGTCGATCGGGCCGCGACCTGCCGCGCTGCCGCGTTGGGTCTACCTGCCGGCCGCGGCGGGTGGGGCCTTCGTCGCGCTCCCGTTGATAGCGCTGGCCGTCAAGGCCGATTGGCCGCGATTCGTCGGCCTGGTCACCAGTCCGGCGTCCCGGACCGCCCTGCTGCTGAGCCTGCGGACCGCGACGGTAAGCACCTTGCTCTGTGTGGTGCTCGGCGTGCCATTGGCACTGGTGCTTGCCCGTCATCACGGCCGAGTAGCTCGGGTAACGCGACCGCTGATCCTGTTGCCGCTGGTCCTGCCGCCGGTGGTGGGTGGTCTTGCGCTGCTCTACGTTTTCGGCAGATTGGGGCTGCTGGGCCAATATCTGGAGGCTGCCGGAATCCGGATTGCGTTCAGCACGACTGCGGTCGTGCTGGCCCAGACCTTTGTCTCATTGCCGTTTCTGGTCATCGCCTTGGAA
>JAHBAP020000181.1 GCA_018500005.2 Mycobacterium sp.
AACGTGTACCGCTGGCTGAACTCCGACGCTGCGGTAGTGCTGTCGCGCAGCCCCAAAACCGGCTCTCTGTGGTCACTACCGAGAGATCAAGTGCCTACCTCCGAGCGACAACGGCCTTCACCTAGAGGGCGAACATTCTGGGCCGATTCGGTTGTCGCGCAGAGGTAGGCGGAAATGTTGTGGCCGCCCGAACAGCGGATGCATCGGCGGACGGCGCGAGGGCGAGTCCCAACGGCTGATGCTGGATTCAGGAGAGGTGATCCCAAGGGATGCCAGTCATTTAGTCCAACCGGCGGACCTCGGTGACCCATTGCGGTTGCACCACGCTCCACATGCCCTTGCGGGGCCCGTCGGTCTCGATCCGCAGGTCGATCTCCTCCGGGCGGTCGCGCAGGGTCTTGGCGGCGCTCTCGAACTTCTGCGTACCCGCAACGTTCGTCAGCACGCTGATATTGGCGATGGCCAGCAGGTCAACGAGGGAGTGGCCGTACATGCGGCTTGGCTGACGCACCGACTCCACCTCGACATCGATGCCGTGCGCCCGGAGCACCGCGGCGAGTTCGCCACCGCCGTCCGATTCCGGGGCCATGAGTCGACGGCGTTCCTCGACGGCAGCCAGGTAGGCCTCGTTGACGACGGTGTCACCACCGGAGTCGATGAAGGTTCTCAGCACCGAGCCGCAGTAGGCGCTCTCTTCGTCGGTGACGACGCTGAAGAATGCGCCGCCGGGCTTCACCAGCCTCAGGATGGTCCGGAGGGTGTCTGGCACGTCGGCGGCGAAGTAAATCATGTGCAGGCCCATGGCCAGGTCGACGCTGGCCGGCCCGGGCAGTTCGCCGGCGGCGGCCGACGTGCCCAGATCATCGATTCCCGCACCAATAGCGACACCGCAACGAAGGTGGGACTGACGTTCCAGGAAAGCCTGGTAGGCGGCCAGATAGGTGGGGTTGGGCTCCTCTACCGACACCGTCGTCCCGGCGGGGACGGCGTCGGCGACGTAGCCGAAGGTCTGACCGTCGCCGGCGCCGACGTCGAAGATGTGGCCCGCTGGAGGAACGTAGTTGCCGACAGCACGGCGCAGGAGTGGGACGAACAGATCGCGCTGATCGGTTCCCATCATCAGCACGCGTCGCAGCGGATCGGGCTTGAGTACGCGAGCAAACGCATTGTGGTACTGCCGGTGTGGGTCGAGGTTCTCGAACTCGTTGCAGACGATCTCCAGCGCGTCATCCAATTGGGGGGTGAGGTCGCGGGCCGCCGTGCGATCTATCGCGATTGGCATGCGCATCCCTTCTGGGGCGAGCGAACGGTGCTCGCAATCCGTACGGGCAGTGGATTTGAGCGTATGCGCGGGTTTGCCCCCGAACAACTTTCGGCCGTCGTGCGGGTTCCACTGCTGGCATCCGCGGGAATCCCACCTTCGCCGGCTGCCCCGGCGTACCGCCCCTCTGCTCGACCAACTCACACTCAGGCGTGGCCAACCGGGCCGTCGGCGTGGGAACCTGGAATATGTTCGCGAAAACAATCGCTGCGGGCGGCGTGATCGCGTCAGCGCTGCTGACCGGCCCGGCGGCCTGGGCCGACCCCGACCCGAACATGCCCACCGGTCCGAACGACCCCCGATGCGCGACGACGCCCCAAGTCGCCCAATGCCTGGGCAGTCCCTACGCGCCGCCGACCGCGCCGCCGACCATGCCGGCCGTCCCTACCGGCCCCCTCGACTCACAGTGCATGCAGATGCCCGCCAGCGCCGCATGTGTGGGCAGCCCGTTCCTCCCCCAGCCGGCGCCGCCGATGCCGATGCCGATGGAGCCGCCGATGGGCGGAGGGATGCCCGGGATGCCCGGGATGCCCGGGATGCCCGGCCACGTGTAGTCACTGGACTCGTCAGCCGAGCCGTACTGCGCCGGGTCAGGGGCCCCAGATCATCAGGTCTTCCATCCCGTTGTTCATCGTTACGACGCTCGGCGCCGGACCGGTCACATCGAAGTGGATCTTGCCGGTGGATTGTGCGCCCTGCGGGATGGTGGCCCCGGAGATATTGGTCGGGCTGGCCACCTGCCACAGCACCCGGTAGGCGGCCTGATTGGGGGCTACCGCGTTGAATTGGGAGATGGCCGGAGTGACGCTGCCCCGGATCGCATTGACGGTGGCGGTGGCCTCCCAGAGTTTGCCTGTCACCGGGAACCCCGGCATGGGGTCGCTGCTGGGCTTGAGGTTGCTGACCGTCCAGCTCAGGACAACCTGACCGACGGTGTCGGTCATTCTCAGTTCGCTGCCGAGCTTGCCGACCTGCGGACTGGCCGCCGACGCGCTTGGAGCGCAGGCGATTCCAATACCCACGCTCAGCGCAAAGGCGGCTACTGCTGTTCGGGTGAATGCAGTCATGAGTTCCTCTCCCGTTGGGCTTCCGCATCCGGGGTGACCCTTCGGAAAGGTTTCTAAACCTGCTCGAATCAGGTCTTGGATTGGACCATCGCGGTGGCCTCTGTCCACGACGTCCCGGATCTCGCAGCGTTCCAAGCGGTGATCGACAGCGTGCCGATGCAGGGTGGCGAGATGAGCCCCGATCCAGGCCGGTG
>JAHBAP020000300.1 GCA_018500005.2 Mycobacterium sp.
GGGCCGGCTGGTCGGGGGTGATGCGCGGCGGCGCGGGGGCGTGGGCGGGGTCGGCCGGGGTATCCCCGATCATGGTCTCGGGCATGCCCGCCACGGCGACGATATCGCCGGCGACGGCTTCCTCGGTCGGATTGCGCTCCACGCCAACGGTGCTCAGAAGTTCGGTGATCTTGCCGTTGGCGATCACCGGCACACCGTCGACCTCGCGCATCCAGGCCACCTGCTGGCCCTTGCGGATCTTGCCGTTGTAGATGCGGATCAGGGCTAGCCGGCCCAAGAACGCCGAGGCGTCGAGGTTGGTCACCAGGGCCTGCAACGGCGCTTCCGGATCACCCTTGGGCGGCGGGATGTGCTCGAGCAGGACGTCGAAGAGCGGGTCGAGGTTCTCGCCCTGCGGGTTCTCGCCGTTGTCCGGTTGCACCGTACTGGCCACACCGGCCCGGCCGGAGGCGAACAGAGTGGGGAGGTCCAGGGCACGCTCAGCGGCCTCCTGGGCCTCGGCATCGAGATCGGAGGCGACGTCGAGGAGCAGGTCATGGCTCTCGTGGACGACTTCGTCGATGCGAGCGTCGGGCCGGTCGGTCTTGTTGACCACCAGGATCACCGGCAGGTGGGCGGCCAGTGCCTTGCGTAGCACGAAGCGGGTCTGCGGCAGCGGGCCCTCGGAGGCGTCGACGAGCAGCAGCACCCCGTCGACCATGGACAGTCCGCGCTCGACCTCGCCACCGAAGTCGGCGTGGCCGGGGGTGTCGATGACGTTGATCACCGTCATGCCGCCGTCCTGATGGACGCGGTGTACCGCCGTGTTCTTTGCCAGGATGGTGATGCCCTTTTCCTTTTCCAGGTCACCGGAGTCCATCAGGCGCTCGACGGCGTCGTCGCCTCGGTGGGTCAGGGCTCCGGACTGCCGCAACATGGCATCGACCAGCGTGGTTTTGCCGTGGTCGACGTGCGCCACGATGGCGACGTTGCGGAAGTCATGCTTGGTTGCAGGGCTAGTCACGCCGCAGATTGTCGCAGTGAACGACCCCGATCGCGAAAACGCGGGAGTCCGAGCAGGGCGGCGGCCAGGAAACACAGGGCCCCGATGAAGGTGCCGAGGTTGGCCAGCCAGGCGTCTTCGGTGACACCGGAGCGCCGGATGAATGCCCCCACGGCCGAGGCTCCGAAGGCCAGGCAGCCGACCATATTGAGCCAGGCGTCCACCCGGTCCCGGCGTGCCGAACCGATGGTGAGGGCCGCCAGTGCCAGCAGGCCGCTGATCAGGAAGGCCAGCGAACCCACTGCGTCGGGTGTCCACACCAGGTGCTGCCGCCAGCCGATGGACTGCATCCACAGGGCGCCCCCGGTGCTGATGTTGAACAGGATCGTGCCGGCGAATTGGACTGCCGCCGAGGACCATTGGTCCATCGACGTGCCTGCGGAGAGCTTGAGCTGCATCCAGCCCGCGGTGGTGAAGAACCACGACCCGAGGAAACACAGCAGGTTGGCCGCCCCGGCACCGGCCAGCATCGCGAACCGCGGGGCGGTAGCGACGGCGAAGAACGTCGAACCCACCGCGAACAGCCAGCACTGCCGGGTCAGGGTCGGGTGAATTCGCACGGGACTACTGCGACAGGCGGTCGTGGAGTTCCGGCAGCCAAGCCCGGTCGGCGGGCACCCACGCCAGTTCGCCCAAGCCGGCGGCCCGGACCCAGCGCAGCGCGGTGTGGTCGTGTGGATGCAACTCTCCCCCGACCAGGGTCACCTGGTAGGCCCGCAGAATCACCGCGCCCGCGACGACGTCGGCGCCGAGTCTGGCGCCAACCTCCACCTCCACACCCAGTTCTTCGAGCAGTTCACGGGCCAGCGCCTGCGGTTCGGTCTCCCCCGGCGCCACCTTCCCGCCGGGAAGCTCCCAGAGCCCGGCCAACTCCGGTGGACGCCCACGCTGGGCCACCAGTAGCGCGCCGTCGGCGATCAGCGCTCCGGCGACCACGATTTGCATGGGCTGTGACGGTATACCCCGCGTTGAGCGAGGACTGACGCAGACGTTCTTCGAGTAAAGCTATGCGTGGCTCCTCACTCAACGGGTAGTGAGTAGGGCATGGCCCATTTGAGAGATGACGAGGTCGACGCCGCGGCGGCGACGTTGAACGGATGGCACCGCCTCAACGGTGCGCTGCGCCGGTCGGTGACGTTCCCGTCGTTCCTGGACGGCATCGAGGCGGTTCGGCAGGTCGCCGAGTGCGCCGAGCGCGCCGACCATCACCCCGATATCGACATCCGCTGGCGGACGGTGACTTTCGCGCTAGTCACCCACTCGGCGGGCGGGATCACCGAGAAAGATGTGCAGCTGGCGCAGGAACTCGACGGGATTCTGCCAAGCCCGTAGCTCAACCCCGGTCGGCGCGCTCCGCATCGCGGCTGACTCCGCTTGATCGTCGCCCGAGCGCGATCCAGCCCAGCGTCGCAAGGGTGGCGACGATGTAGACCAGCCCGGCCCAGGCCAGGTACCAGGGCCGGCCGATCTCCCAGATGGTGGGCTGGGCGAAGCTCAGCAGCCACGGCACCCCGATCAGCGTCAGCGCCAGCCACCCCCAGCCCAGCAGTCGCGCACCGGCACGATTGCACCACGGACCCTCGAAAAGCCAGATCATCAGGGGAATCAGCCACACCCAGTGGTGGGTCCAAGAGATCGGCGAGATCAGCAGTCCGAAAAGCTCGACCACCAACAGCGACCCGAGCCGATCCCGGGGTCCGGACTCCCCCAGCGCCCGCCAGGCCAGCACCGCCAGCACCGCCGTCACCGCGATTCCGGCCAGCACGACGGGCCCGTAGCCGGCGTCGTGGCCGAGGATCCGGGAGATACCGCCGCGCCAGGACTGGTTGAACGAGGTGCCGATCGGACC
>JAHBAP020000492.1 GCA_018500005.2 Mycobacterium sp.
ACCGGGCGCTGGCCGCCGCTATTGATGCGGCCGATCCCGTCGCGGCCGAATCGGCCGCCCGTCAGCTACTCGAACCCGCCACCGCAGCGCTGATGGCAGGGCTGGATGCGATAGAGGAGTCCCGATGACCGAAACCCGACAGGCCAACACCCGAAAGGCCAGCACCCAGGCCAACACGAAGCGCCGGGGGATGACGCTGGCCGACGCCGCCCGCGAGTTCTGGCGCCACCCGTCGCCCTGGCTGCTCGCCATCGCTTTCCTCGGATCCCTCATCGCCCGCGTGGCCTTCGGTGACTGGCAGTGGAGCGATGCGGTACTGCCCGTCGTCGTGCTGGCGGCATTTCCCTTCGTGGAGTGGATGATTCACGTTTTCATCCTGCATTGGCGTCCGCGCCGGGTCGCCGGAGTGATGATCGACCCACTGCTGGGCCGCAAGCACCGCGCCCATCACGCCGACCCCAAGATCGTCAAGCTGATCTTCATCCCGTTGGAGTCATTGGCAGGAGCCTTCGCCGCGGCGTTGCTGACCGCCTTGGTGATCATTCCCCGTACCGGACTCGGTCTGACATTCCTGGTGACGGTGTTCGGTATCGGCGTGGTCTACGAGTGGAGCCACTTCCTGGTGCACACCGACTACAAGCCGAAGACCTGGTTCTACCGGACGATGTACAAAAACCACCGGTGGCACCACTTCAAGAACGAGCACTACTGGTTCGCCGTCACCACACCGGGATTGGCCGACCGGGTGCTGGGCACCTACCCGGACCCGCAGTCGGTGCCGACTTCGCCGACTGCCAAGAACCTCTACGGAACGGTCTAGTCCCCGCCGAGTTTCTTGTAGACCGCACCCACGATCGGGGTCACGATGGCCCGCGGTGCGTACCCACTGGCGACCGACATCGCCTTGGACGTGACGCCGGGAACAACCCGCATCTTGTTGCGCTCCAAGGCATCCAGTGACAACTGCGCGGTGTGCTCGACAGAGATCCACAGGAAGTCCGGGATGAGTCTGTCCACCAGCGATGGATCCTCGGGCATCTCCGCCCGAACCGGACCGGGCGCCAGCAGCGTGACGTGTATGCCGGAATCCTTCAACTCCCCCCGCAGCGACTCGCTGAAGGTGTTGGCGAACGCTTTAGTCGCCGCGTAGGTGGCGTTGTTCGGGATAGGCGAGTTGCCCGCCGCTGAACCGGAGATCAGGATTCCGCCGGACCGCTTGGCCAGCATGCCCGGCAGCACCGCCAGGACCAGATCGTGGACGCCCAGCACGTTGAGCTGGACCTCCGCCTTCTCGGCTTCCGGATCGAGTTTGGATACCGGCCCGAAGGTGGCGGTCCCCGCGTTGGCGCACAGGATCGAGACGTCCCGGTTCGCCAGCTCCCCGGCCAGTTCGCCGCGCTGCGCCGGGTCGGCGAGGTCGACCGCGCGCACCTCGACGGTCACGCCGTAGCGCTTCTGCAGCCGCGCGGCCAGGCTGTCCAACACCTCACGGCGGCGGGCGGTGAGGATCAGATGATGCCCGCGGGCGGCGAGTTCGGTGGCCAGCGCTTCGCCGATGCCCTGGGAGGCGCCAGTGACGACGGCCCGACTGTCCGGAGAGGGGAGGGGGAGTGGCATGCGCCCAATCGTAGGGCCGCTGGATAGGGTGGCCCGCATGAGCGGTCCCCCCACAACGATCCCGGCGGGGGTGCCGAGGAGGAAAGTCGCAGCGTGGGCGCTGTGGGATTGCGGCTCGACCGGGATGAACGCCATCGTGGCGACCTTCGTCTTCTCCGTCTATCTCACCGGCACCGTCGGTGTGGGTCTCGGTGGTGACACCTCGCCGGCCAGTTGGCTGGGCCGGACGTTGACCATCTCCGGGATCACCGTCGCCCTGCTGGCACCGCTGACCGGTGTACTCGTTCAGGTTCCGCACCGGCGACGGGTGGCGCTAGCGGTCCTCACCGCGCTGGCGGTGACCTTCACCGCCTCAATGGTCTTCATCCGCGCCGACCCGGCCTATCTCGCGCCCGGCCTGGCACTGCTGGCATTGACCGCAGCGTGCGGCGATCTCGCCAGCGTTCCCTACAACGCGATGTTGCGGCAGCTGACCACCCCGCAGACCGCAGGCCGGATCTCCGGTCTGGGGTGGGCCGCGGGCTACACCGGCAGCGTCGTGCTTCTGCTGTTGATCTATGTCGGCTTCATCGCCGGCGACGGTCCCACCCGCGGCCTTCTGCACGTGCCCGTCGCGGACGGCTGGTACGTCCGCGCCGCGATGCTGCTGGCGGCCTGCTGGCTGGCAGTGCTGAGCCTGCCCCTGCTGATCACCGCGCATAGCCTGGCCGGCGCTCCGGGCGATCGGGACGCCATTGCCGGCGGTGTGCTGGGCGCCTACCGGCGATTGTGGGCCGACCTACGCGGGGAGTGGCACCGCGATCGGAATTTTGTCTACTACCTGGTGGTCAGCGCGGTGTTCCGGGACGGTCTGGCCGGAATCTTCGCCTTCGGTGCCGTCCTCGGGGTGAGTGTCTACGGAATCTCCCAGGCCGACGTCCTGATCTTCGGCGTGATCGCCTCGACGGTCGCCGCCCTGGGCGCTGTCCTCGGCGGCCGCCTCGACGACCGATTGGGCGCCAAGCCGGTCATCGTCGCCTCGCTGAGCGCTCTGATCGTGGTGGGCCTCACGCTGATGGCACTGTCGGGTCCGCTGGCGTTCTGGATCTGCGGACTTGCCTTGTGCCTGTTCGTCGGTCCGACCCAGTCCGCGGCCCGCACCCTGCTGCTGCGGATGACCGGCGAGGGCAAGGAGGGCGTCGCCTTCGGCCTGTACACCATGACCGGTCGGGCGGCAGCGCCGTTGGCACCATGGTTGTTCTTCGTCTTCGTCGACTTCTTCCACGCCGACCGGGCCGGCCTTGCCGGCATCTGCCTGGTGCTGGCACTAGGACTGTTCGGGATGCTGCTGGTCCGTACCGATGGCCCGGCCCGGACCGCGCAGGACTAGGCGGCGCCGGTGCAGATGGTCAGTCCGCGCCCGCTGCGCTGACGAATCTGGGCGCCGTTGACCGAGACGCTGCAGGTGACGTCACGGCCGATGTTGACGACGGCGACGCTGGCCGACGTCCTGGCCGGCGCGGACAGGCTGACCTCTTTGCTCCACGGCAATGCCACGTTGAACTCGGTCTGCATGATTCCGCCGGTGTCGACGTAGGTGATGTTGATCGCCCGGCCCTGACCGCTGACGCTGTAGACCACGGTTTCGGTGGCCCCGGTCGGTGGC
>JAHBAP020000525.1 GCA_018500005.2 Mycobacterium sp.
GGCAAGCGCACCGACGCGGCCGATGTAGTGCGTGGGCCGGGTCACCGGGACCAGCGACCACCCGCCTTGCCCGTCTTCGACCAGTCGACGCGCACCGACTCCAAGCCGGTGCCGGCCGACCGCATCCCGCCGGTGACGACCGGATTCAGCCGCAGGTGTGCTGAGACTCATCCGGCACCCTCCCGCCGACACCGGCCGGCCCTTCTTGCCGTGCCTTGCAAGTGACTTCTATCACAACCGACCTGTGTTTAACTAACTCCGGCGTCAGCACCGCGGGAAATCTTCGTCACTCGGGCCAAAAGCGTCTCAGAAATCGGCATTTACCTCGGGTTTTGGACGTTAGGTCTTGAACCTTCCGGCGAATCCGCGCAGTGGAAGGTCGGCACTGGTGAGCAGTCCCGGCGGGGCGGCGACGACGGATTTGATCGCGTTGAGCGCTGGCATGCCGGTGACGGTCATACCGATCGACGCGAACGACGACGGGTCGGAGAGGTCGACCCCGGGCTTGGGCAGGATCATGTGCTTGTTGTAGATCTGCGGGTCGCCTTTGATCTGGGTGATGTAACAGCCCCTGATGTTCCAGTGCGGATCGGTATGCGGAGTCATCTGCCATTCGAGATGGGTTTCGATCTTCGGCACCCCACCGACCATGCCCTGGTACTTGATGAAGTTGGCCCCCAGCGATCCCGCGGGTAGTTGGTACCAGCCCAGGTCGACATCTTTGGTGCAGGCGCCCAGTTCGGCGCTGAAGGTGACCTCGTCAAGGGCGAGATCGAAGCAGTCCGCCATCATCAGCACGCTGTCGGCGAACACCCGGGTGTACTTCTCCAGCATCCTGGGTAGTTCGGGGTCCTCGACGGGAAGGCCGTAGCCGACTTCCTTCCAAGTGTCGGCGGAATGGTGACAGGACACGTCCACGGACTCGATGGTGGTGACGTTCTCGATCTCGGCGACGTCGGCCGAGCAGACCACGCCCAGGATCTGGTTGACGCCGGGGTTCATCCCGGTCCCGTAGAAGGTGGAACCGCCCTTCCGACAAGCATCTTGGAGTAGTCGGGTGACCGGCTTGCCGGACGGGTGCGGGTGATTGGTGTCGCGGTGCCAACCGGTGATCCAGTCAGCGGTGGTGACGACGTTGATGCCGGCTTCCAGCACCTGCACGTAGAGGTTCTCGTCGGGGAACACCCCGTGGAAGGTCACCACATCCGGCTTGGCGGTGATGATCTCCTGCACGGTGCCGGTGGCCCTCACCCCTATCGGTCCGATGCCGGCGATCTCTCCGGCGTCGCGCCCGATTTTCTCAGGCGTGTAGCAGTGCAGGCCGACCAACTGAAGATCCGGATAGCGGCTGATCCGCTTGATCATTTCAGTGCCGACGTTTCCGGTGGCGACCTGGAATACCCGGATCCTGTTCACAATGCGGCACTTTCGGGATAGAACTGCGCCGCCCACCGACGGAAGGTCATGAAGCTCTCCTGTTCGCTCGGCGCCAGCGCGGGTTTGGCCCGGTAGCGCTGATGCGACCAGATCTCGATATCGGCCTCGAACTGCTCGATGATCGCCTGGCCGAAAATCCGCGCTCGCTCCTGGGATTTCGGCGAGTCGTCACCGGGCAGGCGACCGATGCGGACCATGAACCGGATATCACTGGTGGTTTCATCGACGGGGGTGATGGCGGAGATGGTGCGGTTGTCCACCATCCCCCAACTCTTGGTGACTGCAGCTCCCAGTCCGCCGTTGATCGCCTCGACTCCGCTCTTGACGTCGTCAATGGTCTGGTCGTCGTCGCCTTCGAAGGTGATGGTGAAGTCCACGTAGGACACCGGGCGGGAAAAGTCGTGGCGGGTGAACAGCGGAACGATCGGCGTCCTGTGCACGTACTTGAAGTGCGCGAAGTCCACCCCGTTCTCCAGCACGTACTGCGGATGAACGCGAACCCGCGATTGGTACAGCCGCTGCTGTGGGTAGTAGTCCTCGGCGCTCAGGCCGTCGTCGAAATCGGCGAACATGTCCGGGACATCGAAGTAGGGGTCCCGTCCTGCAACGTCGTGCCAGATGTAGAGGGAGTCATTGCATTCGGTGACCGGGTAGGTCCGCATTCGCTTGCCGCGGTTCGGCCGCGGCCCATAGGGAATGCAGACGTTGCGCCCCTCGGCGTCCCATTGCCAGCCGTGGAATGGGCACTGGATCACCTCACCGTGCTCCCCTGACTGGACACTTCCCCCGTACCCGAGATGCGCGCCCAGGTGTTCGCAATGGGCGTCCATCACCGCGACCCGGCCCGATCGCGCCCGCCATGCCACCAATTCCCGGCCGAAGTAGTGCATCCGGTGCACCTGTCCGGCGGCGATCTCATCGGACCAGGCCACCTGGAACCAGCCGGTCGGAGTCATCGACAACACCTCACTGGACACATGTCCAGCGTAATGCTTCATCGGCTGTCGGCCAGCGCCTCCAGGGTCTGCGCGGAAGTGAATTTCGGCTTCCACCGCAAGTCCTTCTTGGCTTTCGTGGTGTCCATGACCACCGATGCCCGCCCGGCATGCAGCCACTCCAGCGGCGCCGGGACGAAGGGCAGTCGGGCCAGTACGGCGGAGGCCACCGTGGCGGCGAGTTGTGGAATGCGCAGCGGGCGGCCGCCCAGTCCCGAGATCACATCGGAGATGGTGATGGTTCCGTCGCCGGCGATGTTGTAGGCCCCGGGTGGCGCAGATGTCTTGGCGGCCAAAGCAATTGCCGAGGCGACGTCGTCGTGGTGCACGAGTTGCATCGGGGTCCCGGGGTCAGGGATGGACAGCATCGTCCTGGCCGCCGCGCCTAGTAGCCCCGGCAGCAGACTCCACGGCATGGCGTCGGCC
>JAHBAP020000509.1 GCA_018500005.2 Mycobacterium sp.
TCCCATGCTGGATTCCCGGATGAGCCGCGACCGTCGGACCCAGGACGCCCTGTCCGCACTCGCCGCACGAACTGCCACCACAACAGCCGAATCGAAAGGCAAGCGATGACAACCTGGACAGACACCCCCACCCGGAAGATCAACGTCGGCGGCGTGGACTTCGCCTACCGGGAACTCGGAGCAGGATCAGGGGTGCCGGTGGTGTTCCTGCATCACCTGACCGCGGTCCTCGACGATTGGGATCCGCGCATCGTCGACGGCATCGCCCAACACCACCGGGTGATCGCGTTCGACAACCGCGGTGTCGGCGGGACCGGTTCCTCGGTGCCAGGCACCGTCGAGGAGATGGGCACCGACGCCATTGCCTTCATCCGCGCCATGGGACTACAGCAGGTCGACCTGTTCGGCTTCTCCCTCGGCGGCGGGGTCGCCCAGATGATCGCGCTGCAACAACCCCAACTCGTCCGACGGATGGTCCTGGCCGGCACCGGACCGCGCGGCGGGGGCGGCATCGACAAGATGGCCACCATCGTCGGCGCCGCCTACCTCAAAGCAGCCCTCACTCGCAGTGACCCGCGGAACTTCCTGTTCTTCCCCCGCACCCCCGAAGGCAAAAGGGCCGCAACCGATTACTTGGCGCGGCTCACGGAGCGCACCCGCGACCTCGACAAGGGAATTTCCATGCAGGCCAGGATCGCTCAGATCAAGGCGATCCGGCACGCCGGCAAGTGCAAGCCCGACGATCTTTCGGTCATCACCCAGCCCGTGCTGATCGCCAACGGCGACCACGACCTGATGGTCGACAGCAGCCACTCCGCCGACATGGCACGCCGCCTACCCAACGCCGAACTGATCATCTATCCCAACTCCGGACACGGCGGTGTGTTCCAAAACCACCAGAAATTCCTGGTCGAGGCACTTCGCTTCCTCGGTGACGAACCAGCACACAACAGCGGCGCAGCACTCAACGAGGGCGCGGCACTCAAAGACAAGGACCAGAATCAGTGACCTCAACACATCGCACAAACGAACCGGTGCGGTCCTACCGCGATGCGCCGACACGCACACTCAGCGCCGCAGGAGTGAACTTCGCCTACCGCGAGGTGGGCCCCAAAGGCGGGGTGCCCGTGGTGTTCCTGGTGCACCTCGCGGCCAATCTGGACAACTGGGATCCCGCCATCATCGACCCGATCGCGCAGCACCACCACGTGATCACGGTCGACTACCGCGGTGTCGGCGCTTCCAGTGGCGCCTCGGCCCCCACCATCGAGGCGATGGCCGACGACGTCTTCGCCTTCATCACGGCACTGGGCCACCGCAAGGTTGACATCTTCGGCTTCTCCATGGGCGGCATGGTCGCACAGGCGCTGGTACTCAAACACCCCGAACTCGTCCGCAAACTGATCCTCACCGGAACGGGACCTGCCGGCGGCACGGGGATCGACAAGGTCGCCGGCACCACCTACTACGACATGCTCCGCGCCGCTCTCGCCAGGAAGGATCCGAAGGTGTTCCTGTTCTTCAACCGCGACACCGTCGGCAAACGCGCGGCGGACGACTTCATCGCACGACTGGCAGAGCGCACCTCCGATCGCGACACCGCCGTCAAGGTCGGCGCGTTCCAACGGCAGCTCAAGGCCATCAAACGCTGGGGCCGCGCCACGCCTGCTGACTTGTCCCGGATCACCCAGCCGACGCTGATCGCCAACGGTGATCACGACCGGATGGTGCCCTCGGTCCTCTCCGAGGACCTGCACCGCCGCATCGCCGGCTCACAACTGGTCATCTATCCCAATTCGGGTCACGGCGGCATCTTCCAATACCACGACCAGTTCGCCGCTACCGCAATCGAATTCCTCGACCGCCCATGACCCAGCACGAAGCCACCATTGCGTGGCGCGACCCCGCAGTAGCACTCGCCGCCCTGCCGGAACTCCCGGGAATCGAGTTCATGCGCAGGATCGCCAACGGCACGCTCCCCGGGGCGCCGATCGCCAGCCACTTCGCCATGGACGTGATCGAGGTCGGGCCGGCCACGGTCACCTTTCGATGTCGTCCCGACGAGTCGCACTACAACCCGATCGGGACGGTCCACGGCGGCTTGGTCTGCACCCTCCTCGACTCCGCACTCGGCTGCGCCACCCATACGACACTCCAAGCCGGTACCGGCTACACCTCCATCGAGATCAAAGTGAACTACCTGCGCCCCGTCACCGCCGACAGCGGGCCCCTGATCTGCACTGGGCGCGTCACCAAGCCGGGAAGTCGGGTCGCTTTCGCCGAGGGCGAGGTCGTCGACAGCCACGGCAAGCTCGTGGCATCCGCATCGGGAAGCCTGCTGATCTTTGAACTCCAAAGGGGCTGAGTCAGTGGCCGACTATCTCACCATCGACGTCTACGACAGCCCGCCGCGTGGTCGCCGGCTCTGGAGCAGAAGTGTTAAAAACTCTCTGCAGCTGCATATTCCGGGCCTGCGATCGGTGACGGTCAACCACTCCAATCACATGACTCATTCGCTGGCCCCAACGAGTCTCATCAGGTCCGGACGGGCCGTCATCGCGGCCTGGGATTCACCCGAGTCGGCGCTGGCAGCATTCCGCGGACCGCTTGCCGAGGCGGTGAACTCCCCCCGGCGGTACAGCCTCGACGGTGAGATCGTGCGGGTGCGTCGCGAAAGACCCGACAACGATTGGTACGGATGGAATCCCTCGGACGAAGGCAGCACGCCCATCTCCTCCGACGAACCACTTGTGGTCATCGTGCACGGGATCCTCAGGCCGCGACACCTGCCTGGCTTCGTCAAGAACAACCTGCGCGCCGCGGCCCGCGCGGCGTTTCATCCCGGGCATCGCGGCAGCGTCGACATCTCGTCGCGACTTCCCTTCGAGCACACCTCCGTGAGCCTCTGGAGCACCGCGAAACTGGCCCGCGACTACGCCTATGCCCCCGGTGGCCACAAGCACGCGATGGATCACGCCCGTGCCGTCGACACCCACCGCGTCGGGGTCTACCTACAGGTGCGGCCGCTGGCGAGTTCCGGTTCGCTCGGCGTGGATTCGCCCGCGTTCCCCGATCTGCCGCCGGCTGCTCGCACTTAGCCGGGGCATGTGCCCACCCACCGATAGCAAAGGAGTTGCAAGTGGCCCAACAGAGTGGCGCCGGCCGGCGAAGACTGCAGTGGACATTAGGGGTGCTTGCGGCGATACCCGTGGTCAGCGCAACGGGAGAGATCGCTCGGGGCGCGCAGGGTGTTCCGGGTGGCTCACCGGATGTGGTACCGACCGTGGACAGCGCCCTGCGCTATGCCAACGTGTTCAAATTCGCTGTGGGACCACTCATCTGGTCTCAGCTCGGACATGTCGAGCGTTCGCCGGCGTTGTCGTTCGCAGCCTCCACCATCGCCATCGGCGGCTTGGCGCGGCTGCGGTCATGGCAACAGCGCGGGAGACCGCACCCCGTCATAGTGGCGGCGATCGCGCTGGAGGTCCTTGGCGGGCCGCTCCTTCTGATCTGGCAGCGGCGCGTCGCTTCAAGCACTGTTTGACGCACGGCGCCCACCCATCGAACGACGAAGAGAGAAGAGAAGATATGCCGTCCGTATTGGTTACCGGAGCAGGCCGAGGAATCGGCCTGGCGATCACCGAGCACATGAGTCGGCGAGGCTGGGAGGTCTATGCCACTGCCCGATCCGCCGACGCCCTGCAGAGCCTTGACCGCCTCCCTAACGTGCATGCGGTTCCACTCGACATCACCGATCGGTCCGCGATCGCAGCCCTGCCCGATCTCCTTCCCGTCGAGCTCAACGGCGTCGTCAACAACGCCGGGATCATCGTCAACGGTCCGGTGGAGGGATTGGCGCTGGACGATTTGACGCGGCAGTTCGACGTCAACGTCATCTCCCAGATCGCGGTGACGCAGGCAGTGCTGCCGAAAATACGTGCATCACGGGGACGAATCGTGTTCATCTCCTCGGTCAGTGGGCTGTTCACCACCCCGGGCACCGGCGCCTACAACGCATCGAAGTACGCGATCGAATCCCTGGCCGACGCACTTCGTATGGAACTGCGGCCGTGGCGGATTCCGGTTTCGCTCATCGAGCCGGGGCCAATTCGTACCGATATGTGGGCGGACGTCGTCGAGGACCACGACCGGATGGCCGCGAGCCTCAGTGACGAGCACCGCCGACTTTATGCGTCGCACCTCGCTGGAAGTAGGAAGTTATTGGGGCGTATGCAGAAACTTGCGGCCGACCCCGCGAGGGTCACCAAGGCCGTCGACCACGCGCTGACGTCGAGGCGTCCTAAACGGCGCTACCTGTTGGATTTCGCCAGTCGCGCCCAGAAGGCAGTCGTCGCCATCACGCCCACCGCGGTCAACGATGCGGTTCTGGCA
>JAHBAP020000248.1 GCA_018500005.2 Mycobacterium sp.
AATGGTTCCCGGTGTGGCGTCCGCAACAATCGGGGGAGCGCCCGCGACCGCCGGCTGACCCGGAACGGAGCCCATGACGTCCACAGCTGCTGACACCGGCCGGGCAGCAGTCCCGTCGCTGCTGCTCGGCTTCGCCGTGGCGGCCGGCGCGGTTGCGGTGTATGTGCTCACGGCACTGTCCCCCGCGACGGCCACGACCGTCGCCGAGGCCGTCGGCTACTTCACCGCCACCCTCGCGGGCGCGGTGTGCCTGGGTGGCCTGGTGCTGGTTGTCATCACCGCCCGCCCCGACGACCGGGGGGTCCTGGACCTGGCAGCATTCCGGGCACATCTGGTGGTGGAACGGGTGGCTCCGGTATGGGTGATCGCCGCGCTGGTCATGGTGGTGGTGCAGACCGCCGCGGACGCGGGCGTCTCCGCGACCCGGTTGCTCGTCAGCGGCCGGCTCGCCGCCGCGCTGGAGGCGTCGGAGACGGGGCGGGGGTGGGTGGCCGTCGTCGTGGTCTCGGCGGTGCTCGCCGTCACGGTGCGGCTGACGGTGCGGTGGGAATGGCATGTGCCGCTGATGATTCCGGCTCTGGTGGGGGTGGTCGCCGTCCCGGTCACCGGAAACGCCGGTCAGGGTCCCGACCACGACTATGCGACCAGTTCGGTGATCGTCTTCGCCGTCGCCGTGGCCGTGTGGGCCGGCGTGACGGTCGTGAACGCCGCGGCGCCGAGCGATCCCGCCGTGCGCCGCCGCGTCACGGTCACGGCCCTGGCCGCGGGGTCGGTCGCGGTGATCTACGGCCTGCTGCTCCTGGGGTTACGGGCGGGAGATCTCACGAGCGGGTACGGCGTGCTCGGTCTGTTCGTCGGCGCGGTACTGGCCGCTGGACTCGTGGCCGGGGTGGTCGCACTTCGCGGGGGGCGCAGCATCCCGGTGCCGGCGCGGCTGGCCGCGGCGATGGCCGTGCCGGCGGGGCTGTCCCTGATGGCGATTCAGACCGCGCCCGGCCTGCTGGCGACCCGGCCGAGCATCTGGGACGTCCTGCTGGGCTATGAACTGCCCGGCGCCCCGACCGCGCTGCGACTGGCGACGTTCTGGCGTTTGGACACCTTCCTCGGGGTTCTGGGCCTTGCCCTTGCCTGCGGGTACCTGGTCGGCGTGGTCCGGTTGCGTCGGCGGGGTGACCGGTGGCCGGTCGGCCGCACGGTCTCCTGGCTCGCCGGTTGCGCGGCATTGGTGGTCGCAACCGGTTCGGGGGTGCGGTCCTACGGATCGGCGATGTTCAGCGTGCATATGGCCGAGCACATGATGCTGAACATGTTCGTGCCGGTTCTGCTGGTCCTCGGGGCGCCGGTCACCCTGGCGTTGCGGGTGCTGCCCAGCGCCGCGCCGGGGACGCCGCCCGGTCCGCGGGAATGGATTGTGCGCGCGGTGCATGCGCCGTTCACCGCGTTCCTGTCCAGTCCCGTCACGGCGTTCGTGTTGTTCGTCGGCTCGCTGTACGCCGTGTACTTCACCCCGTTGTTCGACACCCTGGTTCGCTACCACTGGGGACACGAGTTCATGGCGGTGCACTTCCTGATCACCGGCTACCTGTTCTACTGGGGCATCATCGGCGTCGATCCCGGACCGCGCCGACTGCCGTTCATCGGCAGGCTCGCACTGTTGTTCGCCATCATGCCGTTCCACGCATTCTTCGGTGTCGCGATGATGACCATGACATCGGTCGTCGGCGGGAACTTCTATCGCGGACTGGCCCTGCCGTGGGTGGCCAACCTCAACGACGACCAGCATCTCGGCGGCGCCATCGCCTGGGGCGCAAGCGAAGTGCCGCTGATCATGGTGGTGGTCGCCTTGGTGACGCAGTGGGCACGCCAGGACCGGCGCACCTCGACCCGCTCAGACCGGCACGCCGACGCCGGCTACGACGACGATCTGGCGTCCTACAACAACATGTTGCGCGAACTGGAACGTCAGCGCACTCGGGACGTCAGGAGACCGTGACGTGGACGTGGTTGAAATGATCCGGCACACGCCACATCGTGTAGTCGATACCGAAGCGTCCTGCCTGCCGCTGGAGGTCGGCGTTGATTGCGTCCCCCAAGTCCATGTTTGTGCCAGTCATGATGTCCAGGGCGCGGCCACTGGGGTGGTCCGGAAGCGGGTCTGCGCGGACCCCACCGATGGACTGCACACCGGGGAAGGTGGACATGATGTAGGCAGCCAGCACACTCGCGTTGGGCACCAGCCCATTCATCCCGATCGCGGGGACCGGTGCGACCAGATCTGACGCCGCGATGACGGAGCCTGGCAAGATGACGGAGCCTGGCGATACGGCTTGTCCAGCGGTGTCCAGCATGAGGCCCTTCGCTTGCACCGCGGCGATTCGGCTTCGAAGCTCTGACTGCGTGCTCTGCAGATCCGCTCGCACCTCGGCAGCCGCTTCAACGGCAGCCGCGGCTGCGGCCGCAGACTTGGCGGCTGTGGCTTCGCGGAGCTTTGCCTCCCGCTCAGCCTGTCGGAATCCGCGCATCCGCGACGACATCTCCGTGGCCATCACCCGTTGAACGGACAGCTTGTCGATCAGGCCCTTGGGCGTGGTAGCCGTAAGGAGCGCGTGGAGACCATCTGCGCGCCCGCCGGTGTAAACCGCGGCCGCGAGAACGTCGACGGCCTGCTGGTAGCTGGCCAAACGCCCGCTGGCGGCATCGAATTCTGCCAGATCGACGGCGTGCGCCTGATCGGCGCGCGTGAGTGCTTGAAGTCTGTTGTCCAGAGTCGCCTGCGCTGTTTGAACAGTCGCGGCCAGCTGCTCAGCCTGCTGAGACAGTTCCTTGAGCTCCACCAGCGGGTCATCTTGCGGGTCGGCAGCGGCGGGACCGCACCCCGGCGGGGCGAGCAGCGCAAGCGCGGCGATCGCGATGACGAAACGAACACCGCCAGCCCGCCTTGCCGCACGCGGGGCAACGAAATCCAAGACCCGACCCTCCCTTTCGCCACTAGTCGACCGACCCGTCACATGAGGTCTCGAAAAGATAACGAACGCACGGCCGCGCTGTCTAACCTCCAGCGGAGCCGCGTACCCCAGCCGCGCTCGGGGCTGGTCAGCGGACGTCGGGATCGGATGGGAACCCTCGGCTGTTTCGCTTCTGCCCGTCTCGGCGAACAGTCCGCTGACACCCGCACGGGCGGGCGGAGCAGGTTCCACGTCTGGCCGTCACCACAGGGACCTGTTGCCGTCCCGGCGATGCCCGCCGCGAACGCCAGCTCTTGAAGCCTCGCCTTGCCCCAGGATGCCGTACTCGTCGATCTCATAGACGTGGGCTGCGCCAATGTCGAAGAACATGCCGACCACTCGCACGCGACCAGCTTGCACCGCTTCAGCCAGCATGGGATGGCGGGTCAGACGTTCTACTTGAACCGCGACATTGACGATGGCGAGCTGGTCGGCCGAGCTGAAACCCTGCAGTTCGGCGCTCATCCGGGCGGGGTGATGGTTTTGGTAAGCCAGGACACTGTCCGAGGCGTGGCGGAGCCACTGGGCCACCGCAGCGTGGGGGCTCTTAGAACCCGGCAACAAGGCCTTCATCGCGCCGCAGCACGAATGACCGCACACTACAACGGAATTCACGCGCAGTTGATTGAGCGCGAAACTCAGTGAGGCGTCGACCGACCCATCGTTGACGTCGGCGGGAACAAGGTTGCCAACGTTGCGGACGGTGAACAGATCGCCCGGGCCGCTGGAGGTGATGACA